>JBMOHI010000247.1:0-4043 GCA_049317925.1 Terrimicrobiaceae bacterium | reverse complement strand
GCGTGGGGACCGAAGAAGATCCGAACGATCTATGAACGGGAACACGGAGGGGCTCCGAGTTTGAGCAGTTTTCAACGGATCCTAGAGAAGAGTGGAATGGTGGAAAAGCGGGTGACGCGCAAAGTCGGATCGGCCAGTTCGCGGTTGCAGGGAGTGCCAGCGGCGAAGGCGCCCAATGATGTCTGGACGGTGGATTTCAAGGGCTGGTGGTGGATGACCAAGGAGCGGGAAATCTGCCAGCCCCTGACCGTACGGGATGAGTACAGCCGGTATCTGTTGGGTTTTGATGCCTTGAAAACGACCTGCGCGACGGAGGTGCAACGCCGCTTTGAGCGTCTGTTTAGGACCTACGGGCTGCCGCGGGCCATTCGCAGTGACAACGGTTCGCCCTTTGCCTCGGTGAGTGCGCCGCTGGGGTTGAGCCGGCTCTCGGCCTGGTGGTTGAGCATGGGAATCCGACTGCATCGTTCGCGGCCCGGCCATCCCCAGGACAATGGGGCCCATGAGCGGATGCACCGGGACATCGCCCATGAGATCGAAGCGTGCGTGGAGGGCAATCACCGGGATCACCAGGTGGTGTTTGATCTGTGGCGCAAAGAGTATAACCAGGAAAGACCGCATGAAGCCCTGCGCCAGAAGTGTCCGATCGACTACTACGAGGCCTCGGACGAACCCTACCTTGGCAAGGACATGACCTGGGAGTATCCGAAGAACTACCTGATCCGAAAGGTCAACAGCGGCGGCAGAATCTGGATCGAGAACCAGACGCTGTTCTTGAGCAAGAGCCTGTGCGGTTTTTGGCTCGGTCTTAAAGGTGTGCCCCAGGATAAGCTGGAGTTTTATCTGGCCGGATACTATCTGGGCGAAATCGATCTCCCAACCCGAAGCATCCATTGGGCTCGCCCAACGGATGCTTCCCAATTAACCTCAAAAGTGTTACCCATGTGTTGAAACTGAAGTGTCACCCATGTCCTGATTGCACCAAGCAAGTGGCGATTGGTCATCGGGGACGTTCTCAAGGGTCCGCTAAATATCAAAGGATTGACTTGGCGATTATGGGGCTTAGACTCACGATTCTGCTCTTGGAAAGACAGGGGAGCGGAATTTAAAGGCCATGATTTCTATCATAAAGCCCAGATACCGAACCCTGGCTGGTTATCGGGACAGATCATCCGTGCGTATGGTGATTGGAGGCGTGCTCCCACTGGTATTTGCGGCATTCTTGTTGTTCTCAATCTGTCAAACAGGCGCCACGACCATCACCTACCAAACAGGGCTCACGAATACATACGCCTCAAACTACAGGGGCGTAACCGACACCTATCTTCTCGCATCCTCACCGGATTTGAATTATGGCGCTGCGTATGCCATGGAGTTTGGTCCGGATGACAGGGCCGGGCTGCTGCGTTTCAATCTCACGTCCTTTGCCGGGAAATACGTCAGAATAACTGGCATTACCCTAACCCTGCACATCTCGAAGATCTTCGGTAACAGCCAAGGCGATCTGAGTGCCTATGCGATCAAGCCGGCCAACGCCGGCTGGGTGGCGGGAACAGGAGGAGCAGGAGTAAGCAATGGCGAAGTCCAGCCCGGGAGCTCGACTTGGAACCGTCGTATCTACGACACGGCGAGCTGGGCGGGCAGCGCGGGCCTGAGTTCAGCGGGCACCGATTACGATGCCACGAAGTTGGGTTCTTTCCATTGGACGACCGCAACCGATTATGTGATCAATTTTAGCGGCACTCCCGCGCAACTCAAGGCTTTGGTGGATCTATGGTCAGGACCCCAGTCATCCAATGCGGGCATCTTGCTGCGCAATGTGCATACCGAGGGAACGGGCGCTGCCTCGGTTCTTGCAGCCAACACCACCATTCCGAGTTGGAGTCCCAAGTTGACCATCACCTACTCCGCCGGCCCGGCCATCACGGTTGAACAACCTTCGGGGACTACCCTGCTCAATGGCTCATCCACGCTGGATTTCGGTGCCTCCTCCGGCACGAAGACCTTCACCCTGCGCAACGACGGGGCGACCACTCTCAGCAGCATCGCTCTATCGGTCACGGATGGGAACAGCGGGGATTTTGTTGTGGGCGCCCCCGGGGCCACCAGTCTCGCCCCCGGGGCCAGCACGACGTTCACCGTGACGTTCACCCCGGCGGGTGTTTCGACCCGAACCACCACTCTCCAAATCACCAGCAACGATACCTCCGCCAGTCCTTTCACGGTCAACCTGACCGGCACCGGTTGGACGTCCCTCCAAGCCTGGCGGAACAATTATTTCCAAACGATCGACAATTCCGGTGATGCCGCCGACACTGCTGACCCCGATGGCGATCGCTTGGGCAACTTCCTTGAGTTCGCCCTGGGACTGGATCCCAAAGCTTTTGATGCCCATGGTCCGCTGAGCTTGGCGCTCAGTCCGGAAGGTGTTCTCACGATTTCCTTCAAAAGGGCCCGTCCCGCAACGGAAGTCACCTATACAGTGCGGTTCAGCACGGATTTGTCCGGATGGGGCGATTACGCCGTCAACCCGGGCACCGTCGGGCAAGATGCGGTCCTGACGGACAATGTGACAACTGCGCCGCGCCGGTTCTTCTACTTGAATGTTCAGACGCCGCCGTAAGGGTCGGTTCGCAATGGCCGAGCAAAGGTCAAAGGGGTCAGCCCGGTGCTTTTGATATTCTTCTCAATCACCGTCCTCGCCTTTCTCCACCCGGGCTTTTTCCCCGCCCTGGCAGGTGCCGTCCGATTCCGGCTTGAGAAGCGCGATTAGTTCCGGGGGCAGAAGCCTCGTCGCAGGGAGCGGCGAGGGGAGGCGGTGCGATAAGCGACAAACAATCCGACGAGGATCAAGCCAAGGGAAGAGGGTTCCGGCACCGCCGAGGCGTCGAGACGCACATTGTCAAAATTCACCTCAATGCCGGAGCCGTTCAGATTTATCAGACGAAGGCCCAATGCCTGGCCGGCCAGAGCGTGCGAAGTCCCTGTGGTGAAGGTCACCTCGGAAGTCAGGAAGCTGCCCTCCGAGGGAGCCAGGGTGTTGTTATCCGATGCAATGACCGTTCCGCCGGCCAGTAATTCGACGCGATAGCCGGGAAATCCGGTGAAGTTAAAACTATTGTGCGGCGGTGTGGAGTCATTGGCGATATTTCCGACGTCCACGGTGAGGGTGTATTGGGTGGAAAGTTGCAGGGTATCACCCAGAGTCTGTTGCAGGCCGCCTTCCACACTTTCGGGTGTGAATAAGAAGACCACGCCGACGTTACTTCCATCCGGCGCTCCACCGCTGTAAAGGGTGGTTCCCGTCGGGTTCAGGGCACCAAAGAAGCGGAACCCGGACTGCAAGCTTCCGTAAATGCTCCAGCCGGTGGGCGCAGAGGAATCACTGGCGATAAATGTCCCGCTGGATACAAGTGGGGTTTCGAAACTGTGATTTGCGACCGTCAACGGCGTAGCGTCAGCCCACGCGAAGGGGAACACGACCGCTAGCGTGATCAGACCGATCCAGGACTTTGCCGTTCTCATCTTCGGACGAGATGCATATCTGCTTCGGGATTCTGTGACAATGCCAAAGCGACTGAAGCCGGCGGGGTGCTTCAGATCGGGACCGGTGATCGAATTGCCTACAAGGCAGCTGTTTGCTTGCTCCATCCGGATGCGCGCTCGTACGCATCGGCGATGCCGAGGAGGCGGGTTTCGTCGAGCGAACGGCCGAGGAACTGCAGGCCGACCGGCAGTTTCTTTCCGCCTTCCTCGACAAAGCCGCCGGGCACGCTGATGCCGCAGATCCCGGCCAGGTTGGCTGCAATGGTGAAGATGTCGGCCAGATACATCCTGAGAGGATCGCTGGTGCGTTCGCCGATGGGAAAGGCCACGTCGGGAGAGGTCGGGCAGACGATGGCATCGACTTTTTCGAAGGCCGCCTCGAAGTCCCGCCGGATGAGGGTGCGGACTTTTTGAGCCCGTAGATAGTAGGCATCGTAGTATCCGGAGGAGAGCACATAGGTGCCGAGGATGATGCGGCGTTTGACTTCGCTGCCGAA
>JBMOHI010000246.1:0-4049 GCA_049317925.1 Terrimicrobiaceae bacterium | reverse complement strand
TATTGATCGCATCAATCAACAACCGCATGGTGCCGAAATCGCGGCGGTGCGGCACAAGGACGATACGATAAAAGTGCGCAAGATGGGCGTCGTCCGCCTCCTCGGGCAGCGCGCCGGTCTGGGTAATCTTGTCGGAGGCCAGCAAGGCGTCGAAGTCCTTGTTGAGTTGCGCGATGGCGGCAGCGGTAAGCCGCTTGTTGACGCGAATGACCATGCGGTCCTGCACCCAGCGATAAGAGTGGAAATTGCGGTAGAACTGCAATATCTCGGCCGTCGCCTCATCGATATCGTGCGTGACCTTGAAGAAATTCAGATCGCTGGCGGAAATGAGCTTCTGGTCGAGCAGATCGTTGATGACGAATCGCCGCCAGGTTTCCCAATAGTGGCCGTTCGGGCGGTCGAGCAGGACGATGGGAACAATCGGACTCTTGCCCGTTTGAATGAGGGTCAGAACCTCGCAACCTTCGTCGTGCGTTCCAAACCCACCGGGGAAGAGCGCAAACGCATGGGTCTCTTTCACGAAGTTGAGTTTACGGGTGAAGAAGTAGCGGAAGTTAATCAGCTTGGCGTCGCCGTAAATCCACTCGTTGGCGCGTTGCTCGAAGGGCAGGCGGATGTTCAAACCGAAACTTTTTTCCGTCCCCGCACCTTCCTGGGCCGCGCCCATGATGCCGTCGCCGCCGCCGGTGATGACCATCCAATCGTGCTCAACCATGCGGCGGGAGAATTCCCTCGCGTGCTTATATTCCTCGGCCTCGGGACTGGTGCGGGCGCTGCCGAAGACAGCCACCTTGCGAATGCCCTGATACTTTCCAAACACAGTGGAGGCGTAGCGCAGTTCGCGCATGGCGCGGTTGTAGAGCTTGAGTTCACCGATGCCGGTCTTGTCCTTGCCGAAGCGGAGGACGGTCTCAATCATTTCCTCAATGATGTCGGCCTGTCGTCCCTTCGCCACCTCGGAAACAAGGCTTTTGATGCGGGGGTCTTTGGCTTTTTCTTTCATAACGAAACGTGTGATGGGAGATTGGGGTCCGTCACAACGGCCCTTTCATAACGGCCCCAAAAACCCAAATTCCCAATGATCATAGTCATCCGTCCCCACGCTTCAAAAGAACAAATTGCCGAGGTCATCGCCGAGGTGGAGAAGCTCGGCTACACCCCGGCGCCCATCCACGGCGCGGCGCAAACGGTGGTCGCCGCCATCGGGGACGAGCGGACTCACGCGAATCTGGAATCCCTCACCGCGCTGCCGCAGGTGGAAAGCGTGCTGCGGGTGCAGAAGCGTTTCAAACTGACCAGCCGGGAATCGCATCCGCAGAACACCCTCGTCGATGTCGCCGGCGTGGAAATCGGCGGATCGAAATTCTGCCTAATGGCCGGACCGTGTTCAGTTGAAAGCGAAGAGCAACTCTTACAAACCGCGGACGCGGTGAAAGCGGCCGGGGCGACGATTCTGCGCGGCGGAGCCTACAAGCCGCGCACCTCGCCGTATGAATTTCAAGGTCTCGGCAAAGAGGGCCTGCGCCTCCTCGCTCTTGCCCGCGAAAAGACCGGCTTGAAAATCATCACCGAAGTCCTGAGTGAACGCGATGTCGAACATGTCGCCGAAGTGGCCGACATCCTGCAAATCGGCGCGCGCAACTCGCAGAATTTCCAGCTTTTAATCGAAGCAGCGAAAACCGGCAAACCGATCCTGCTCAAGCGCGGCATGAGCGAACGCATCGAGGAGTGGCTGCTGGCCGCCGAATACATCCTGGCCCACGGCAATCCCAACGTGCTGCTCTGCGAACGCGGCATCCGCACCTTCGAAACCTACACCCGCAACACCCTCGACCTGGCCGCCGTGGCCATCGCAAAAAAGGAATCCCATCTGCCCGTGATTGTCGACCCCAGCCAGGGTTGCGGACGCGCCGATCTCGTCATCGCGCTGTGCTGCGGGGCTATCGCCATGGGCGCGGACGGACTTATCATCGAAGTGCACCCCAATCCCGCCGAGGCCATGAGCGACGGCCAGCAGCAGGTGGACTTCGCGTCGTTTCAGAAACTCATCGAGACGATCCAGCCTTTTCTCACCGCGGTGAATAAAGCGGTCTGATGACGGTTTTCCTTCGGATTGTCGGGGCCGTTCTGTTCGGCGCCATCCCCTCCATCGCGCAGGAAAACACGAAACTGATTCCCCCGACGGTCGTCGCGCTGGACGCCTCCGCCATCGCTGGATTCGAGGACAACCCGCCCGCCGTAAAAAAACTCCTCAGCACCGCACTGGCCCTGACCAAAAAAAATCTCGGCTACCTCTACGGGTCCGACGACCCGGCGCAGAAAGGAATGGATTGCTCGGGCACGATCTATTTTCTGCTTCAGAAAGCCGGGGTGAAGGATGTGCCGCGTTCTTCCGATGGGCAATACACATGGGCGAAAACCGGCGGGACGTTTCAAGCCGTGAAAGGCCGCAAACTGGACGCCCCGGCGTTAGACAGTCTCCGCCCCGGCGATCTGCTTTTCTGGACGGGCACCTACGACGTGAATCGCAAGGGCGCAGTCTCGCATGTGATGATTTATCTCGGAAAAGCAAAGTCCGACGGACTCCCTCTTATGGTCGGAGCCAGCGACGGCCGCACCTATCGCGGAAAGAAATACTTCGGGGTCAGCGTGTTCGAATTCCGTCTGCCCGCGGAGGAGAGCAAGAGCACGTTCATCGGCTACGCCCGCATTCCCGGACTGAAGGGCGGAGGCTAAAGATTCCTTGCCTCCCGACCCCCTGCCCTTCGTATGGTGTCAGGGTGTTTCAAATGATCTTCAATACGATTAGCGCGGGGGAGATGGCCGCGCTGCCGAAGGAACTCCAACTTGACCTGTTGGCGGAGTTCCAACTCATGCCCGAAGATCTGAAAAACCTCGACGCCAGCCGCTTCGGGCGGGTTCATCGCGACGGACGCAGCCTTTATCGCTGCCGGGCCAAGGATTACCGGATCTATTTCGAAAAACATCCCGACGGCATCCGCGTCCATCGTGTGCTCCACAAGAATACCATCCGGGATTTTCTTTTCCGTTCCAATCTTCCCATGGACCAGGAGGACAAGCAGCTGGGCGATGCCGGCGGATTCTGGAAAATGATCGAGGAGGCGGAGAAAAAAGCGTGAGCTTTTTCGCCAGCGAAGCCGAGCGGCTTGAGCGCTTCCCCATCGCGAAACACCGCATCTTCCTCGGTCATGCCGGCGTGACCGCCCTGCCCGCCTGCGCGGCGGACGCCATGATCGCGCACGTGCGCGCCAGCTGCGAGAACCATCAAGAATTCGGCGAAGTTCTGGCCGACATCCAAAAAACCCGCGCCACCTGCGCGCGGCTGATCGGGGCGGACAAATCCGAGATCGCCCTGCTCGGCCCCACCTCGCTCGGCCTCAGCCTCTTCGCCAACGGCCTCACCTGGCGCGAGGGCGACGAACTCATCTGCTACCAGGACGATTATCCTTCCAACGTTTATCCGTGGACGGCCCTGACAGCGCAAGGCGTGAAGATCCGTTTTCTGCGGCCGGAAGAGCCCGGGCGCATCACCCCCGAACTCGTCGCCGCAGCCCTCACTCCGCGCACGAAGCTCGTCGCCCTGGCATCCTGCCACTACCTGACCGGCTGGCGACTTGACGTTTCCGCCATCGGAGCGCTGCTGCACCAGCGCGGGATTTTGTTTTCCGTGGATGCCATCCAGACCCTCGGCGCCTTTCCGCTGGATGTCACTCACGTGGATTTCCTCAGCGCAGACGCCCACAAATGGATGCTCGGCCCCATGGCCATCGGCATCGTCTATGTAGCCAAACGGAATTTCGAGATCTGCCGCCCCACCCTGCTCGGGGCCTGGAACGTCCATTCCCCCGAGTTCATCACACAGGAGGCCATTACTTTCCCGGACACGGCCCAGCGCTACGAGCCCGGGGTGCTGAACATCGCCGGCGTCTACGGCATGCAGGCCAGCCTCGACATGCTGCAAACCACCGGCATCGACCGCGTCTCCGCCGCCATCCTCGACACCAGCGACTACCTGCGGCAGTTCCTCG
>JBMOHI010000245.1:0-4059 GCA_049317925.1 Terrimicrobiaceae bacterium | reverse complement strand
ATGTTCACCCGAATTTGGCCTCCGGCCAAATCGAGTGTGAACAATGCGGGCTAACCACCTGCGGCCACGCGCAGCATTTCCACCCGGTCGCCGTCGCGCAGTGCGGTGTCCGGCCATTCCGAGCGATGGAGGGCGGTGCCATTGTGTTCGATGAGGAGGGTTTGTGGGGCGAGGGCAAGTTCGTTGACCAAATCCGTAATTGTTTCGGACGACGTGTCCCGGGTGGTCCCATTGAGGGAAATGGTTTTCACGCTGCGCTGAGGATGGCGGCGTCCCAATCCTTCCAGACCGGCTCCAATCCGAGGTCGCGCAGGCGGGCCGCCACGGTCTCCGGGGAACGGTCGTCGGAAATGGCGAACTGTCCTTCGGCAATTTCACCCTCAGCGGCGATCTGGCGTCCCCGAACGGTTTGGTGAAGGTTGTCTTTTCCCTGGCCGGTGTATCCGCCCGGTTCGGTGTGGCTGCCGGCGCTCATCATGGTCACACCCAGCGGAGCCAGGGTGTCGCGCAAGCCGGCAGGTTCGCGCGTGCTCAAAACGATGCTGATTTGCGGAAAACAGATGCGCAGAGCGCAGATAAGCTGGATGAACTCGCGGTCGGGCAGGGGATGGGTTGGCTGAAACGCTCCTGCGGCTGGACGCAAACGCGGCAGGCTCACGGTGATCTGCGCTTTCCAGCAAGCGCGCAAGAGATGTTCCAGGTGTGCGGCCAGAGCCAGGGCCTCATCCTGCCAGCGCCACAGGCCGAAGAGCGCCCCGACGCCGATGCGGCGGAAACCGGCTTCGTAGGCGCGCTCGGGACAATCGAGCCGCCAGGAGTAATCTTTTTTCGGGCCGGACAGATGCATGCGGGCATAGGTCTCGGGATGGTACGTTTCCTGATAAACCACGAGCCCCTCCGCGCCCGCTTCCACCAGCGGAAGATAATCGGCAGTTTCCATCGGCGCGACCTCCAGGCTCACGCTCGGAATGACAGGCGTCAGTCGACGGAGGCAGGCTTCCATGTAGCCTCCGGAGACAAATTTCGGATGCTCTCCGGCCACGAGAAGGATGTTGCGGAATCCCTGCGCGGCGAGGTGTCCGGCTTCCTTAGCCACTTCATCGAGTTCGAGAGTCACCCGCAGGATGGCATTCTCCTTGGAGAATCCGCAATAGGCGCAGGAATTGATGCACTCATTGGAGAGATAGAGCGGGGCGAAGAGCCGCATGGTCCGCCCGAAATAGCGGCGGGTGATCGTGGTGGATTCGCGGGCCAGACGCGAGAGGCCGGCATCGTTCATTGGCGCGAGCAGGCTCTCAAACCGCTGCAAAAGCGGGGACTTGTCGCTTAAGGCACGGAGAAGTTCCGATGAGAAAGGCATGGGGGCTCAATTAAACACAAAGTGCGGCAAGAACACCAAGAAATGCAGAATTGCCTTTGTGCTCTTTGCGTCCTTCGTGGTTAAGCTCATCCGGTGTTTGAAAAATCCCTCTTTGGCGAAAGGCTGGCCTCCGGCAGCGGGATCGAGGAATTGATGGACGATCTGGGCCGGGCCATGGCCGGTGCCCATGGCCCTGTCCGCATGCTTGGCGGCGGCAATCCTGCGCATATTCCGGAAATGCAGGCCCTCTGGCGCGAACGCATGGCGGAGATCCTGGCCGACCCGCCGGCCTTCGACCGCATGATGACAAATTACGATCCGCCCATCGGCAACGGGCGTTTCCTCGCCGCCCTGGCCGCCTTGTTGAAACGCGAATTCGGCTGGGATGTCGGACCGGAAAATCTGGCCATCACGGCGGGCGGACAAACGGCGTTTTTCTTTCTCTTCAATTTGCTGGCGGGGGAATTCTCTGACGGACGCCGTAAGACCATTCTTTTTCCGCTCGTGCCGGAATACATCGGATATGCGAATCAGGGGCTGGCCCCCGGGATGATGCGGGCGGTGGAACCGAGGATCGAGTTCCTTCCCGGACATCGATTCAAGTATCACGTGGATTTCGAGCGGCTGGCTGTCACGGACGACGTAGCCGCGTTGTGTGTTTCCCGTCCGACCAACCCGTCGGGAAATGTGCTGACCAATGAGGAGATTCACCGCCTCGATGCCATCGCGCAGGCGGCGGGAGTTCCGCTCATTATTGACAACGCCTACGGCACGCCCTTTCCCGGTATCGTTTTTCGCGAGATCGATCCGATCTGGAATGAAAACATCATCCTTACGCTGAGCCTGTCAAAGTTCGGCCTGCCCAACACCCGCACCGGCATCGTGGTGGCGCGGCCGGAGATCATCCGCGCGGTGGCGTCCATGACGGCTATTGTCGGGCTGGCGAATTGCCCCATCGGTCAGACCATGGTGCAGCCGATGGTGGAGTCCGGCGAGATTTTGCGGCTGTCCCGCGAAGTGGTGGGTCCGTTTTACGAGCGCAAATCGCAACTCGCGCAGAAGTGGATCGCGGAGTTTTTTGACGATTCGCTCGACTATCACGTTCACGTGAGTGAAGGCGCATTGTTTTTATGGCTGTGGTTCCGCGGCATGAAAATCACGGCGGAAACCCTCTACAACCGCCTGAAGGAACGCGGGGTGCTGATCATTTCGGGCCACTACTTTGGAGTGGGTGCACCGGAGGACTGGCGTCACGGACACGAATGCATCCGGCTGAGCTTTGCGATGGACGAGGCTGTCGTGCGCGAAGGGATCGCCATCCTCGCGGAGGAAGTGAAGGAGGCCTACGCGGGAAAGGCTGAAGGCTAAAATCTAAAGGCTAAAGTTTGTCCTTCGAGCGCTTGTTGATCGTGGTGAAAATAGCGATGAGTTGGCGGGTTTCGTCGAGGAGTTCTGCCATCTGAGGTGCGCTGATGCAGCCGCTCTCCACGAGCAACTCGAGCCAATACTCGGTTTCCTCGATCTCCTTAAGGCAGTCGCCGATCTTGGAGATAAACTCGGCCTTCGACCGACTGCGGGATGCTTCCCGGTAGTTTGCTCCTACTGAGGTCCCCGAACGAAGAACCTGCCTGCCCAGAACCTGCGCGACCGCATCGGGTTTTGGCAGGGTCGAATACATCCGGATCACGCGTAAGGCAAACAGCTTGGTCCGGGGTTTGAGATCGGGTTGATCGCTCATTTAGCCTTCAGCATTTAGCCTTCAGCCTTTTCTCCATGCTATGCAGCTCTCTTGAACTCGAACACGTTGATCGGCGGCAAGTTCAGCGGACAATATTCGCGTCCGGCCAGTTCGAAGAGATGTTTGTGTCCGCAGAGTTGGTCGGAAACCTGATAGGTGATGAAGCGGCTGTCGTCGCGCATGGCCCCGGCAATGTTCTGCAGGATTTTGTTGCGAACCGGTTCGTCAATGACCAGGAACGGCAGGCCGGAAACGATGTAATCGCAGTGGGTGTGACCCAGCTTTTGCAAGGTTTCCGGCAGATGCAGCGCGTCGCTGTGAAGCACGGTTACACGCGGATCATGGGCGAATGATTTTTTCAGATGCCTGGCAAATTCCTCGTCCAATTCCAAAAGAATGAGTTGGGAGCCGGCCGTCATGCGTTTGACGATCTGGCGGGTGTGGCAGCCCTCGCCGGGACCGAGTTCCACGACCACGCGCGGCTTGGAGAAATCAATTCTCTTGGCCGTCTGGCGGGTCAGGAAGGGCGAACTCGGCACGACGTACCCCACTCGCAGCGGATTGGCCAGGACGCGTTTGAAAAAGAGAAGGCTCATGTGGGCTGCGAACGTGAAGGCAGATTGGGCTGACGTCAACCGTGCAGGCAGGGAAGAATCTCACGCCGCGTTCAACGGCGGCGGGGTCGCGGGATTCTTCGTCTTCCGGCGGAAGCATCCACCCGTGCTGAATTGCTCCCAGGCCCAACGCAGCCAGCGGATGAGCGAGGCAGCCAGCCAGAGGGCCCAAGCCAGCATGAGAATGCGGAACCACCAGATTGAAACCGTCCAGCATCCGGGCTGGGGCAGGGCGTTCTCGCAGCGCGGTTGATACCAGCGGAGGATGGTGCGGGAGGAGCCGTTGCCTTGGATGAACATCTCGGGGTTGCCCAGCAAGCCCTCCGCCACCACGGCGACGAAAATGC
>JBMOHI010000244.1:0-4066 GCA_049317925.1 Terrimicrobiaceae bacterium | reverse complement strand
AGGGAAAAACGTCGATCCTGGAATCCGTCTGCATCCTGCTGCGGCTGCAGTCGCCGCGCGCGGGCTCTCTTGGTGAGGCGGTGCGGTTCGATCAGCCGGGCTTCGGCCTGGATGGTCACTGGGGCGAACGTCACATGCACACGAAGTTCACCAAGGCGCTCAAGCACTTCGCGCTCGATTCCAAGCCGCAATCGCGTTCAGTGGACTATCTGGCCGTGGCGCGAGTGGTCTGGATTTCCAACGACGACTTGCAGCTAGTGCGCGGTTCCGGTTCCCACCGTCGGCGCTACCTGGATTTTCTCGGTGCGCAGGTGGTGCCGAACTATCTCCGGCAACTCCGCGTCTACGAGCGGGCCCTCCGGTCCCGCAACGCCCTGCTCAAGGACAACCGGCCCCGGCGCGAGATCAGCGCGTTTGATTCGTCGCTGATTGAAGCCGGAGTTTTTCTTTTGCAAGCGCGGGCGGCGATGGATGCGGACCTGCGGGACCTGGCCCGGGAATCCTGCCGGCGCATTTCCGGCGATGGCGAACCCTTGGAAATCTCCTACGTGCCGGGGAGCCCGGTCGATTTTGCCGGGGCTCTGGAGAACAGCCGCGACGAGGAAGTCCGCTTGCGCACAACGGTAGTTGGTCCGCACCGTGATGATATCGCGATCCTGCTGGGTGGGCGGGAGGCAGTGTCCTTCGCCTCCGAAGGTCAGCAACGTTCGGTGGCGCTGGCGTTGAAGCTGGCGCAGGCTGGCCGACTCGAACAATCGCCCGGCGATCCCCCGGTTTATCTGATCGACGATATCTTCGGGGAACTGGACCCCGCCCGGCGCAATAATCTGCTCAGAGCTTTGCCGCCCGGGGCTCAGAAACTCATCACGGCCACTTCCCTCGACTGGCTGGACGGGGCGGAGGATGCCGCGCTTTTTTCTGTCGGGGGCCGGACCGTGACGAAAAAAAAGTGACCCGGGAGGTCAAAGCGGATTGCGCCCGCCGGGAAAGCCGCTAAAGCAGCACGCATGACCGAAGCGGAAGCCTTTGTGGCGCTAAACATGCTCCCCGGCATTGGTCCGGTGCGGGTGGTGAAACTACTGGAGGCATTTGGTTCGCCGGAAGCGGTCCTGCAAGCGCGGCCGCAAAGCCTGCGGGGTGTCGCTGGCATCGGGGCGGAGGTTTCGGAAAACATCGCCGCATGGGAGTCCAAAGTGGACCTGGCTGGTGAGATGAAGCGGGTGGAAGCGTTTGGGGCCAAGGTGGTGACGCGGAGCGATCCGGCCTATCCGCAGATCCTGCGCGAGATTCATGATCCACCGATCGTGCTCTACGTCTGGGGAGATCCCTCCGCGCTCGACACCCGCTCGGTCGGGGTGGTGGGGACTCGCAAGCCCTCCCATTATGCGGCGGACTGCGCCAAAAAACTTTCCTATCAGATGGCTTACGCCGGTCTCACTGTGGCCAGCGGACTGGCTCGCGGCATTGACACAGCGGCGCATCAGGCGGCCCTCGCCGCCAAGGGTCGCACGGTCGCGGTGCTCGGCAGCGGGTTGGAGAATCTCTATCCGCCGGAAAACCGCGCCCTCGCGGAGAAGATCGCCGCAGGCGGTGGTGCGGTCATCAGCGAGTTTCCCATGCAAACCAAGGCCGACCGCCAGACCTTTCCCATGCGCAACCGCATCATCAGCGGACTGTCCTTCGGACTGCTTGTGGTGGAGGCCGGGGCCCAGAGCGGAGCCTTGATCAGTGCGAATCAGGCGGCAGAACAGGGGCGTTCGCTTTACGTCATTCCCGGGCGGATCGATAATCCCACCGCCATCGGATCGAACCGCCTGATTCAGCAGGGAGCGAAGCTGGTCATGAGCGCGCAGGATATTCTCGATGACTTCGGATTGCTTTTCCGGGAAACTCAGGAACTCAAAACGCCCGCCACCGGCGTGACGCTCAGCGCGGCGGAACAGGCCGTGCGCGATGCCATTGGCGAGGAGGAAACAGCTTTCGACGCGATCATTGCCAAATGCGGGTTGCCAACCCACGAGGTCTCTTCTACGTTGCTCGCCCTTGAAATGCGGAGGCTGGTCAAGCAGTTGCCCGGCAGCCGTTTTGTGAAAATCCAATAAACCAAAATGTCCAAAGCTCTCGTCATTGCCGAAAAGCCCAGCGTCGCGGCCGATCTGGCCCGCGCTCTCGGAAAAATTCCCAAGAAGGACGATGTCTTTGAGAACGACGAGTATGTCATCACCTCGGCCGTCGGCCATCTGGTCGAACTCTGCCTGCCCGGCGAGATGGACAAAAAGCGCGGCAAGTGGAGTTTCGCCAATCTTCCCATCATTCCCGACCATTTCGATCTCAAGCCGATCGAGAAGAACGAGAGCCGGTTCAAGTTGATCAAGCGCCAGCTCAAACGCGCCGATGTCACGGAAGTCATCAACGCGTGTGACGCCGGCCGCGAAGGGGAATTGATTTTTTATTACCTGCTCAAACTCTCCGGCATAAAGAAGCCGACCCGCCGCCTCTGGCTGCAAAGCATGACGCCGGAGGCGATCAAGACCGGTTTCGCCAAGCTGCGGAACGGCGAGGAAATGCAACCGCTGGCTGATGCTGCCGTGTGCCGCAGCGAGAGCGATTGGCTGGTCGGGATCAATGGCACACGGGCCATGACCGCCTTCAATTCCAAGGGCGGCGGCTTTCAGCTCACGCCGGTGGGCCGGGTGCAAACACCAACGCTGGCCATTCTGGCCGAACGCGAAACGAAGATCCGCGAGTTCAAACCGCGCACGTATTTTGAGGTCTTTGGAGATTTCGGTGTGGCGGCGGGAAACTACCGCGGACGCTGGCTGGACGAGAAATTCAAAAAGGGCGCGGAAGAGGACACCAAAGCCGAGCGCATCTGGGACAAAGCCCAGGCCGAGGCCATTGTGGCCAAGTGCGCGGGCAAACCCGGAGTCGTCGAGGAGGAACGGAAACCCGCCACCCAGGCCTCGCCGCTGCTTTACGATCTCACCACGCTGCAACGCGAAGCCAACTCGCGCTTTTCGCTCAGTGCCAAACGCACCCTGCAAGTCGCCCAGGCGCTTTACGAGAAGCACAAAGTGCTGACCTATCCACGAACCGATTCCCGCTATCTCCCCGAGGATTACGTGGGCAACGTCAAGGCGGCCTTTACCAAATTTGAAAACACCGACTTGCTCGAACATGCCCGCAAGGCTCTGGCGCAGGGATGGGTAAAGCCGAACAAACGCATTTTCAACAATGCGAGAGTCAGTGATCACCATGCGATCATTCCCACCGGGGTTTCGACCAAGGGGCTCGATGATTTCGAGTTGAAGATTTTCCACATGGTGGCGCAGCGCTTTGTGGCGGTCTTTTATCCCTCCGCCCAATTCGAAGTCACCACCCGCATCACCCGGGTGGAGAACGAGGCGTTCAAGAGTGACGGCAAGATCATCATCGATCCGGGCTGGCTGGCGGTCTATGGCAAGCAGGCTGCGGGAGACGACGAACAGACTCTCTGCGCGGTCGTTCCGGGCGAGATCGCGAAGACCGAGAACGTCGAGATCAAGGAAAGCGAAACGAAGCCGCCGGCCCGTTTTTCCGAGGCCACACTTCTGTCCGCCATGGAGGGCGCGGGCAAGTTGATTGACGACGAGGAGTTGCGCGACGCCATGAGCCTGCGCGGCCTCGGCACCCCCGCCACCCGGGCGCAGATCATCGAGGGATTGATCCTCGACAGTTACCTCAACCGCCAGGGCCGGGAACTCATCGTCACGCAAAAGGGACTTTCTCTCATCAGCCTCCTGCGCGGACTGGGGGCCAATGCGCTCACCTCGCCGGAAATGACCGGCGAATGGGAGTTCAAACTCAAGCAAATGGAAAGCGGCGGCATGCCGCGTCCGCAGTTCATGGACGAGATTCGCCGCTTCACCGAGGAGATCGTGGACAAGGCGAAGAATTTCTCCGGCGAGATGGTGGAAGGTCAGTTTGCCGATTTGGACGCGAAGTGCCCCAAGTGCGGCGAGACAGGATTCAAGGAATCCTACAAAGCCTACGAATGCAAAAGCTGCGCCCACCTCATTTGGAAAAA
>JBMOHI010000243.1:0-4075 GCA_049317925.1 Terrimicrobiaceae bacterium | reverse complement strand
GTGGCGCGGGTGTCGTTCAGGGTGAGCACGCGGGCCATCAGCCAGGCGGAATGAAATCTCCAGGCCAGGGCAAAAAC
The DNA here is from genome assembly GCA_049317925.1 of Terrimicrobiaceae bacterium. Lineage (GTDB taxonomy): Bacteria > Verrucomicrobiota > Verrucomicrobiia > Chthoniobacterales > Terrimicrobiaceae > CAMASH01. The sequence goes on along the minus strand of JBMOHI010000243.1, from coordinate 3,998 downwards.
GCAGACCGAGGCAATCACCATCCACAGTGCATTGACCTGTTCGCCGCGGGAGAAGGCCAGCACCGAGATCGAGCCCAGCGCGGCCAGGCCGGTAAGGGTCCATCCGATGAGGGAGGGGAGGTGACGGGGAGCGGAACTCATGGACCGGGGGAATTTCCAGAATCCGCGCGCATTCATCAAGCGGGGAAAATGATGGATGTTTTTATGGGTTTCACGATTATACCCCGTTTCTCCATTGAACCGCTTTAGCAGCAACGCGCAGATCCTCCTCAAAATCGATGGCACCCTCGGCGTCATCGCGTGTTTCATTCTGACCATATTCCGCCGCATCGGCGATGCCTTCGGTTCTGCGCCAAAAGGGGAAAAGCCGCGGAATGTGTTGTTTCTCAAGCTGGCCGAGCAAGGCTCCACCGTTCTGGCGCACGAGGCTATCCGTCAGGCGGTGGAACGCTTCGGCGCGAAGAATGTCTATTTTCTGCTCTTCGAGGAAAACCGTTTCATTCTCGATCTCCTCGGACTGGTCCCGCCGGAAAATGTGCTGACCATCCGCACCAAGTCGCCGGTCACCATGATCACGAGCTGCCTGTCGCGGCTGCTGGAGATCCGGCGTCTGGGCATCGAGTCGTGCATTGACATGGAATTCTTCGCGCGCTCCACTGCGGCGCTGGCCTGGCTGACCGGGGCGCGGGTGCGGGCGGGATTTCACGGCTATTTCGGCGAGGGACCCTATCGCGGCGACCTCCTCACCCACCGCGTGCTCTACAATTCCCACCTCCACACCAGCAGCACCTTCACCAGTCTGGTCATGGCCCTCGATGGCGACCCGGCGAAGTTTCCCACCTTTCCGGTGTCCCCGCCAGCCACAGTGGCCCCGCCTTTGTTCGAGCCCGCGGCGGACGAACGCCTCGTGGTCGAGAAGATGCTGCAAAGCTTGAAGACGCCGGGCCACGACCGCCTGATTCTTCTCAACGCCAACGCCAGTGATCTGCTGCCGCTGCGCAAATGGAATGAGAATAACTATATCGCCCTGGCAAAGAGGCTTCTCGCGGAATTCGACGACGTTTCCATCGGCTTCACCGGCGCACCGGAGGAAGCGGGCAAGGTGGAGGAACTCGTCCGTTCCGTCGGGTCGCCGCGCGCGTTCTGTCTGGCGGGTAAAACCACCCTGCGGCAATTGCTCATCGTTTACGGATTTTCCGAAATCCTCGTGACCAACGACAGCGGCCCCGCCCATTTCGCCACCCTGACCACGATGGATGTGGTGACGCTTTTCGGTCCCGAGACCCCGCTGCTCTTCGGCGCGCCCACGCCGCGGAATCATGCGTTATGGGCTGGCATTGCTTGCAGCCCGTGTGTAAACGCCCTGAACAACCGCCAAACCGCCTGCCGGGACAACGTCTGCATGAAGATGATCACCGTTGACCAGGTTTTCGAAACTGTATGTCGCGTCTATCGCCAAAGAAAAAACCAGCCAAAGTAGAACGCGCTGCCGCCGCAGCCGCTGCCGCCGCGCCCGCGTCCGGCGGCGGGAACCTGACTTTTAAGGTCCTCGTTATCCTGCTGGCGGGCCTTTTCATCTATGCCCCTGTTTTCCACGGCGGCTGGTTGTGGGATGACGATCAGGAAATCACCGCCAGCCAGGTGCTGCCCGATCCCAATGGTTTGGTCAAAATCTGGAAGGGCGAGGCGGGGGCGGATTATTTTCCGCTCAAGACCACGGTGCAGTGGCTGTTTTTCCGCGTCAATGGAGCCAATCCGACGGGCTGGCATCTGCTCAATATCTCGCTCCACCTCGTTTGCGCCCTGCTGGTCTGGCGGCTCTTTGAGCGGCTGGGGATCCGCCAGGCGTGGCTGGGCGGGCTGCTTTTTTGCATTCATCCGATCCTGGCCGAATCGGTGGGCTGGGTCTCGGAGTTGAAGAACACGCTCTCGCTGGCCATCTTGCTTTTTTCCATGCTGGCCTGGGTGGCCTTCGATGAGCGGAAGAAAGAGTCTGATTATTGGTGGGCCATTGTCTTCTTTATCGCCGCCATCCTGTGCAAGACCTCGGTCGTGATGTTCCCGTTTGTCTTGCTGCTGTATTGCTGGTGGAAGCGGGGGAAGATCGACCTGCACGACATTCTGCGCAGCGTCCCGTTTTTCCTCATCTCCCTCGTGATGGGTCTGGTCACGATTCATTTCCAATTCGGTCGCGCCATCGGCACCGAGACGATCCCGGTGGGAGGCATGCTCTCCCGCACCGCCACGGCCGGCATGGCGATCCTGTTTTATTTTTACAAATGCGTCTGGCCGTTCGGGCTCCTGCCTATCTATCCGCGCTGGGAAGTGGACCCGCCTTCGTTGTGGCAGTTTCTGCCCTGGCCGGTGATCGCGGCGGTGCTCTTCTGGCTCTGGACCAAGCGCAACACCTGGGGCCGCGACGTGCTCTTCGGGTTGGGATTTTTTCTCATCAATCTCTTCCCCATCCTCGGCTTCATCACCATGTCCTACATGCGCATCACCTGGGTGGCGGATCACTTTGTCTATCTGCCCATTCTCGGACTGATCGGACTGGCCACCTGGACGGCGGGTTATGCTTATGAAAAATCGGAGCCTGAGCCGCGACGCTATCTGTTCGGGCTGGGCCTGGTGATTTTCACCGTGCTGACCATTCACAGCCACCGCTACGCCGGAATTTTCGTCAACGAGTACGAGATGTGGACCCATACGCTCAAGAGCAACCCCAACGCCTGGCAGGCCCACAGCCGCCTCGGCAAGACGATGCTGGAACGGGGCGACAACGATGCCGCATTTTTCCACATCAGTGAATCGGTCCGCCTCCGTCCCGACCTGGCCGAGACCCACAACAACTACGGCGCCATGCTGGAGAAGAAGGGCGATATCGAGGGAGCCTTGGAACAACTGCGCACCGCCGTGCGCATCGAGCCGCGGGTCAACGTGTACCGGGTCAATCTCGGCAGCCTCCTTGTCCGCATGGGCAAATACCAGGAGGGCAGCGAAGTGTATGAGACGCTGCTGCAGTCCGAGCCCGGCAATCCCACCTTCCTTTGCAATTACGGCGTGTCGTTGTTTTTCCTCGGCCGCAACGACGAGGCCATCGACAACTTCCAGAAGGCGCTCAAGGTCAATCCCGATTTGAAGGACGCCAGGGAAAATCTGGCGGCGGCTTTGAAAAAGAAATCCGGTCAGACGGACGCCCCCGCGGCGCAGCCTCAGGTGCCCGCGCCCGGCGCGGGGTTGATCGATTCCGGTTCCGCCGTGAAGTTGTTCGGGAATTAGAGAGAGCGGATTGGGATAAAGCGTGGAGGAATCTTTCCTCCTGGAGGGCACTGCTTCGTCAGTGCCCATGATTGACATGGGAAGAGTGGGAAATGACAAAGCATTTCCCTCCATTGAGGAACCGTCCTGCCTCAATCCTGATGGGAAAATAGAAATTGACGACGTGTTGCAAACGCAACACATTTGACGTGATGAAAACAGCCGTCGTCCACAGTCGAATCAACCCGGAGATCAAGGAACGGGCCGAAGATATTTTGCTGCGGCTCGGCTTGAGCCCGACCGAGGCCATTCGCATTTTCTACACGCAAATCACCCTCCGAAATGGCCTTCCATTCGAGGTTGAAATTCCGAATGCCACCACGAGCGCAGCTCTGGAAGATTCCCGGAAAGGGAAGAATCTCAAGAAGCACGCCAGCGTTGAAGAACTCTTCAATAGCTGGGACGAGTGAAAACGATCTACGAAACCAGCCAGTTTCGGAAAGATATCAAGAAGCTGAAGAAACAGGGGAAGGATATCGAAAAGCTCAAGGATGTGGTCAGGCGGATCGCCAACGACGAGCGACTTGAGGACCGACATCGGGACCATGCCCTGATTGGCCCTTGGCGTGGATCGCGGGATTGCCATATCGAACCAGACTGGTTGCTGATCTACCGGACCGTTGATGCCGACCTCTACCTCGAGCGGAGTGGCAGCCATAGCGACCTGTTCAAAAGATAAG
>JBMOHI010000242.1:0-4079 GCA_049317925.1 Terrimicrobiaceae bacterium | reverse complement strand
CCGAAATGCATCGGGATCATGGTGCGGGCCTTGAGTTCGATGAAGGCCTGGAGGGCCTGCTCGGGATTCATGTGCACGTCGCGCTTGGTCGGCGCGTCGTAGGCTCCGATGGGTAGGAGGGCGATCTCGACATTCTCCCGCTCCCCGATTTCCTTGAAGCCTTCAAAATACGAACTGTCCCCGCAGTGCAGGATGGAGCGCCCGGCGTATTCGATGAGAAAGCCGCCGAACCCGCGATGGTTGTCGTGCAGCACCCGCGCGCCCCAATGCCGGGCCGGGGTGAGGGTGATCTTGAGCGAGCCGTGCTGAAAACACTGCCAGCTCCGCAGTTCCTGCACTTTGTTAAAGCCAAGATCATGGACCAGATTGCCCACGTGTTCCGGCACGACGATGGGCTGATCCTGGGCCACCGCGCGCAGCGTTTTCCGGTCGAGGTGGTCGAAATGCGCATGCGTGACCAGCACCAGGTCGATGGCCGGCAGATCGTGAATTTCGAGGCCGGGATGCTTGATCCGCTTGATGACCTTGAGCCACTTGGCCCAGTTCGGATCGATGAGGATGCTGTGTTCGGGGGTTTGAATGAGAAACGACGCGTGACCGATCCAGGTGATACCGACCTGCCCATCGGCGAGATCGGGAAAGACCGGCTTGAGCTTGTGCCCGTGGCGCCGGGTGAAAAGCGAAGGCACGACGACCTCGGCCAGGAAGTTGCGCTTATGCCAGCCGTCCCCCAGACGCATGTCCACATGGTTGACCGGCTTTACGGGCTTTTTTCTTTTCAGCAAACGCTTCACCATGGCCAGACACTGATTTTTGAATGATTCGGGAGGAAAAGCAAATCCTGCGCAAAAAACTGAAAGCGGCCCTGGCCGCATTCGGGGAAAAATCCGCGGCCTCCGCTCGCATCCGGACCCGCCTGCGCGACGCGGCGGACTGGAAATCGGCTCGCGTCATTTACGGATTCGCACCGCTGACCACCGAACCGGACTGGCTGGGCGATGGCGCGGAGGGGAAAACGCTGGCCTTTCCCCGCGTGGAAAATGGCGTCCTGCAGTTTTTCACCGGAGGAATCCTCGAGACCGGGCCGTTCGGTGTCCGCCAGCCCGAGGGAGGAAATCCCGCCCCGCCGCCCGACCTCGTCCTCGTGCCCGGACTGGGCTTCGACCCGGCGGGATCCCGCCTCGGCCGCGGCGGGGGATTCTACGACCGCTGGCTGGAAGCCAATCCCGGGGTCAAAACGCTCGGGCTGTGCTTCGCCTGTCAGCTTGTGGGAAAGATTCCGATGGAAGAGCACGATGTCAGGGTGGATGCGGTGTTGACGGAAGAGGGGGACTGATCGGTAGGGCGCGATGTCCCTATCGCGCCGTCGATCATTTTCTTTTCCGGCTGTGGTAAACCGAATCGTTCGGGCGGAGCAGGATCCCATTGTCTTCGTCCGCGATGCCGGTCGCGGCGATGATCCGCCGCAGCAGCACGAGCGAGGCGGCAGCGTCCGAAAGCGCATCATGCCAGCGGAAACGCGGATGCAGGGCGCGCAGTTCGTCCTCCAAATTCCAGTGCGCCACGAGATCACCCAGCGCGAACGATGGCAAATCCGGCCACGCCGCGCGGGCGAGTTTCAACGTATCGACCCAGGGTCCGAAACCATGAAACGGAAAAGCCCGCAGAAACCGCTTCTCCGTGGCGGCCCCGTGAGCCACCAGCCAGCGCCCCCCCAGCCGGTTCTTCACCTGCGGCCAGAGATCCGTCAGACCCGGTGCCCCGGCCAGATCCGCGCGGGAGATGCCGTGAACCTTCTGTGCGCTCCAGGTGATCTCCTGATCGGTGGCCAAAAAACTCTCAAAAAACTCGCCCGCCGGAATCGCCGTCCCATTCATCAGGGCCAGACCGATCTGCACCGGCACCTCGGTTCCCCCCGGCCGCAAACCCGCGCTTTCAAAATCAATCGCGGCAAAAGCGGTTTCAGCAACGGTCATCAGGGGAAGGCTAAAGGATAAAGGCTGAAGGCTAAAGGTCGACGACACTTCAGCCTTTAGACTTCAGCCTTCAGCCTTTCAAAAGCTCTTCCGTCATGTCCCAGCTCATGCAGGCGTCGGTGATGGAAACGCCGTATTGCAGGGCCGACCGGTCGTTGCCCAACGGCTGGGCCCCGCCCTGGATGTTGCTCTCGAGCATGGCCCCGATGATTTCGCGGCGGCCGGAAGCGCGTTGATCGAGGATGCTTTTCCAGACGAGTGGCTGACGCAGCGGATCCTTGCCCGAATTGGCGTGGCTACAATCCACCATCACGGCGGGACGCAGGCCGTTTTTACGCAGGGTCTCACAGGCCGCGGCCACGTGGCGTGGTTCGTAGTTGGTTCCGTCGCGACCTCCCCGCAGCACGACATGACTGTCGGGATTGCCGGTCGTCTTGACGATGCTGGTCGAGCCGTCCTGGTCGATGCCGAGAAAACTGTGCGGCGTTTGCGAACTTTTCATCGCATCAATCGCCACCTGCACACTGCCGTCGGTTCCATTTTTGAAACCGACCGGCATGGACAACCCGCTGGCCATCTCGCGATGGGTCTGGGATTCGGTCGTGCGCGCGCCGATGGCCGACCAGGTGATAAGGTCGGCCGTGTATTGCGGAATGATCGGGTCGAGAAACTCCGTGCCCGTGGGCAATCCGAGGGCGGCAATTTCGAGAAGGATCTTCCGCGCCAGGGCCACCCCATGGGCCATGTCGCAGGAATCGTCCATCAGCGGATCGTTAATGAGACCTTTCCAGCCCACGGTGGTGCGGGGTTTCTCAAAATACACGCGCATGACCACCAGATACCGGTCGGCCACTTCGCGGCTCAAGGCGGCCAGACGGCGGGCATAGTCCATGGCGGCCTCGGGGTCGTGGATCGAGCAGGGGCCAGCGATGACCAGCAGGCGATCGTCCTCTCCCCGCAGGATGGCGCGGGCTTCCTCGCGTCCGCGCTGGACGGTGGCCACCTGGGCGCGGGTGGCAGGGAGTTGTTCCTTGATCTGGGCAGGGGTGATCAGGCGGGTGACACCGCGGACACGGAGGTTCTCCAGCGGCAGGGCCGTTGGTGACGTGGTTGGCGGCACAGGAGCGGTTTCGGTCATACAGGTAATCCGCTAGTATCCCAAAAATCAGGCATCTTGCAACCCGTCGTTGATCTCGTGCGTCCGAACCGATACGGTTCGGCGATGGAAGTCGCTGCCCAGGAACCCCCGCCGCCCGGTCGCACCCAGCGGCGGCTGGAGGGGATTTTCCTGCTAGCCTCCCGCGCCCGCACGGCCGGTCAGAGGTTGCTCCGCCGCATCCTGCGGAAGCCCCGCACGGTTTCCGAGGCCCCCAATCTGCTGCCGACCCTGATCAAGGTTTTTGCCGGTTTCGCGCGGGTGGACGGCGAACTTCTCGAAGAGGAAATCGATTCCAGCCTCAGCTTCCTGCGGTACGATTACCCGGACGCCGTTTATTCCGAACTGCGCAAGCTCTTCCGCGACGCCCTCCACGAACAGCAGGACCTCCAGGCCATCGCGCTCAAGCTTTCAACCGAACTCGACGACGAGCGGAAAATCCTCCTCGGGGTCCAGCTTTACGATCTCATTTCCAAAGCCGGCCTGCCGCAGGAACAGGTCATTGCCTACTATTCCTTCATGTCGCAGCTTGGCATGGCAGCGCAGGCGATTGACATCGTTTACCAGCTCAACGCCAACGACCAGAGCGACACCGGCATCTACCATCAGGGAACCTCGCCGCTCGAAGCCGTGACCTACGGCGCCCCGGAACATTGCGATGTGGCCGTGGCCGGACTGCACGACCAGGAACGCCTCGTGGCCTACCGCTACAAGGACCTCGTGATCCTGAAAAACCTCAGCGGCCGCAACATCATCGTGCAGGGCCGGGTTTTGAAAAACGGCGACCTCTGCCGCATTTTCACCGGGCAGCGCGTGCTCATCGACGACCAGGTGCTGGCCCATCAGGACCTCGTCTCCTATTTCAACGCGAAAAAGAACGTCTCGCTGCCGCAGATCTTCGTGGCCGTGAGTGGAAACGACGAGGTTCGGTTGGAAAAAAGCCGTTC
>JBMOHI010000241.1:0-4112 GCA_049317925.1 Terrimicrobiaceae bacterium | reverse complement strand
TCGGCTTTTTCCAATACGATGATCCGGTACGAACTCGGACTCCCTTACCCTTCGCCGGCGGAGTTTCTTAAAGAGATCCTATGGATGCCCCGCAATTTGCTCACGGCGCTCTGGCGCGAACGGAGCAAGGACGATCCCGCGCAACGCGACTACCCGCTGGCAGTCTCCCGCACCGCGGCCAAACTCGGCAATCTGGCCGGCACACTTTTGCTCTACCTCCGGAGAATCCGCGGAGAAAGTCCTCGAACAATCCGCCCGGCCGCGGCCGGTGGATCGCTCACAAAAATCGCGAAAAATGTCTGAATCATCCTCGACTTCGACTGATCACGCCGTCCCTCCGGTAACCTGGAGATATTTGTCCCGCCGCGGTTCGATCATGGCGGGATTGCGCGAAATCTGGCAATACCGCGACTTGATCACCCTTTCGGTGCGGAGGGATTTCATCGCCGTCAATTCCCAAACGGTGATGGGTCCGCTGTGGTACTTCATCCAGCCCTTGATTACCACCGTGGCCTTTACCCTGGTCTTTCAAGGTATTGCCAATCTGCCTACCGATAAGATTCCGCCTTTTCTCTTTTATATGTCGGGAATCGTCGTCTGGTACTTTTTCTCCAGTTGTCTTTCCAAAATCTCCCTGACTTTTACTTCCAATTCTTCGCTGATCACTAAGGTCTATTTTCCGAGGCTGACCATACCCATCGCCCAGACCATCTTGAACCTTTGGTTGTCACTGGTTCAGTTCATCATCTTTCTCGGATTCTATGCCTACTTCTATTGGAAGGGTGCGCCGCTCCATCCGAGTTATCGTGTCATCATTATTCCGGCCTTGATCGTGCAAACCGCACTGCTCGGCATGGGGGTCGGGTGTCTCATTGCCGCGTTGACCACGCGTTTTCGGGATCTGCAAATGGTGGTTTCTCCAGCCATTCAGTTATGGATGTACGGGAGTTGTATCTTTTTCCCCCGCTCCATGGTGCCGGCGCACTATCAGTGGTTAATGAACATCAATCCCATCGTCCCGATTGTGGAGAGTTTCCGGTTTGCCCTCATGGGACAGGGTGACGTGGAGATCTGGCAATGGCTGGTTAGCCTGGCCATTACGATGGTTCTGCTCGTCATCGGTCTCTGGGCATTTAAACGGGCGGAGGAAAACTTCGCCGACACGATCTGACGGAAGCCCGGCCTACCAACGCCATGTCCATCGCCATTTCCCTGCATAATATCTCCAAGCGATACCGCCTTGGCACGGTTAACCAGCGCATGTTGCTGGATGACCTGCGCGATTGGCGTGATCGCACTTTTCCACGCTTCAAAGCCAAGGCTGCGCCCTCGCCGGTCTCGACGCCGGAATTCTGGGCGCTTCAGGACATCTCCTTCGAAATCAAGAAAGGCGAAACGGTCGGCCTGATCGGCACGAATGGAGCGGGTAAGTCCACCTTGCTGAAACTTTTGGCCCGCGTGACCACTCCGACTACGGGAGAAATGGTCATTAATGGCCGGGTCGGTACTCTGTTGGAGGTCGGGTCCGGATTTCATCCCGAACTGACCGGGCGTGATAACGTATATCTCAACGGAGCGGTTCTGGGAATGAGTCGCGTGGAGATTGACAGCAAGTTCGATGAGATTCTTGACTTTGCGGAGCTGCATCAATTCATCGACACCCCGGTGAAGCGCTACTCCAGTGGAATGAGAGTGCGCCTGGCCTTTTCGGTTGCGGCCATCATCGAGCCCGAGATCATGATTCTCGATGAAGTGCTGGCCGTGGGGGATCTGGGATTCCGGGAAAAGTGCCTGCATCGCATTGAGGTGCTGGCCTCGGGGGGACAGACCGGCCTGTTCGTCAGTCACAGTATCGGCCATGTCTCGCGCCTGTGCAGCCGCGTCATCTGGCTGGAGAAAGGCCGCATCCGCATGGACGGTGACACAGATGTGGTATGTGAGGAATACCGCAAGGCCCAGATCATCAAACTGGCGGTTCATGCCCCCTCCCATACTCCGGCGCTGCACCTGGCGGGGGAGGCGAGCAATTCGGCTTATAAGATTCTGGCCATCGAAACGCGCGACGGACTAGGCCGTCCTTGCGGCCGGTTTCGTACGGGCGAGCCCTGCCGGATTGCCGTCAAATATGGCAGCAATTTCCCGTTCGGGCAGCCCATCGACAAGGTCACGCTGAGGTTGTCCATCCTTAACGAGCAAGGCAACCGTCTCATTGGATTAGACAGCAGCTTGGTGAAACCGAAACTTACCCCGTTTCCCGACACGGGAACGGTGTGTTTCGCCATACCGAAACTTCCTCTCATGGAGGGCACGTATTCCTTCTCGCTCGCTCTTTCAGTCAACGGCGAACTGATTGACAAAGTCATCCCGGAGGCCTTCTTCCTGGTGCAGGAAGGCGACTTCTATGGCACGGGACGCGCCGCATCGCCTTCATTCACGCCGCTGTGTGTGGACTTTTCCTGCTATCTCGAAGGCCAGCGCAATCCTGCTTACAGGATTCTCGGTATTGAAGTCCTTGATGCGAAAAACCGGGTCAAGGAAAGTTTTCGTACGGCCCAGCATTGTTTCATCGCGGTTCGCTACGCCAGAAACTATCCTTTGGACGAAGCCATCCGGAAGGTTACAATCCGCCTTTCTTTGATTAGTGACTTGGGAGTCCGCCTCGTTGGCATGGATAGCACTCTGGTCAAGCCCCTCTTCCTCCCTTTTCCTGATGAGGATACGATCTACTTCGAATTGCCCAAGCTGCCCCTGGCGGCCGGCCGGTATTCGTTTGTGGTTTCCCTCTTCATGAATGCGGAGCTGATTGATGAATACGTCCCCGAGACGCTGCTGATCGTCGAAAATGGTGACTTCTACGGAACTGGTCGAGCGGCCCTTCCCGCCTTTGCCCCTGTCTGTGTCGAGTATGACTGCTACCTGAAGGGACGCAAAGGGCTGCATCCCTCGCCGTCCCAGCCCGTTCCCGAAACGGTTCCCGAGGATTCTGATGAAGCCTGATCAATCGCGCATGACGGTTCTGGTCGGCACGTGCAATCGTCTCGAACTCCTGCAGCGATGCCTCGATTCCGTGCTGGCGGAGGGCCGTGACTTCGTTTCGGTGGTTGTGATCGATGCCGGCTCGACCGATGGAACCAGGGCATTTCTAGAAGGCCGGCACGATGTTTCGACAATTTTTGAGACCGAACGCCGCGGACAAGCCTGGGCGCTAAACCACGCTGCCGGGACCGTTGAAAGGGAGTTCCTGTGTTGGCTGAGTGACGACAACGTCCTTCGACCCGGGGCTCTGCGACATGCCGCGCAGGTTCTGGACCGCGATCCGACCATTGGCCTGGTCAGCCTCAAGGTGCGCGATGCCAGTGGACCCTCGGCCCACCTGCCCTTCATCGGAGCAGTCGGGTCGACCGGGGTGCTGAATTGCAATCAAGGAGTGGTGCGCAGCGGACTCTTTCGCGAACTGGGTGGGTTCGACGAGAAACTGCGCGACTATTTTATTGATAACGATCTGACTACACGCGTTTTGCTGGCCGGTTCCGATGTTGTCTTCACCAAGGACGTGGCGATCGATCACTTTCGCCAGCACGAGGAGGATTCCTGGATCGGGGCCAAGGAACGAAAGGGACGCATCGCGTTGAACAAGCGGCTCTACGAGGCGAAATACGAGAGGCTTTTGCTCTGCGCCACCTGGCGGGCGATGCAGGGGAGTTTTTTCCGCCGCCATTTTCTGCCCGGTCGCTACTCGTTGCGCTCGTTTCACGCCAACTTTCCCACCGAGGTCCCGGCTGAAGAGCGCGAATGGGGTTGTGAGGTTTTTTCGGAATTCATCGAACGGAGCCGGCGCGGGGAAGATCAGGAGGCGGGAATCTGTTTGCGTCAGCATCTAACTGAAACCGTAAGGAATTTCGCCCGGCCGCTCGACGATTCCGGGTTGCTCAACGAATCGGACGACCAGCAGATGATCTTCCTGAATGAAGTCCGTCAGCTCCGGCAAACCCTGCAATACCGTTTGGAAGCATTCGAGAGGATCTGCGCCGACATCGGCAAGAGCCCGGAGGATGAGGGCCGGATGCCGCAGATCGCGGCCCGTCTGCAGGAACTCGACCGCAAGACGCTCC
>JBMOHI010000240.1:0-4113 GCA_049317925.1 Terrimicrobiaceae bacterium | reverse complement strand
GGCGGGTTTACATCTTGCTGCAAAACTATCAACAAGCCTTGCGCAACCGCGGGGGCCCACCCCTGAGTTCAAACCACGATTTTACCGCTGCACTCACGGGCCGCAACGCACTCAAAATCCGTTTCCTACCCCCCGATCATCCCTCGATCAGTGCACATGGAGAATTGCTCGATGACTGGGATACGCCGTACTTCTTTCATGCCATCTCAGCGGATTCGATCGAAGTGCAGTCTGCCGGACCCGACCGTATTGCGTTTACGAGAGACGACATTGTCTTTCCTCCGCCCCGGCCACGGGACTCCTTGCTGGGAGCGATTCGATTGCGCGGGATGCCGGAAGAGCAAGGCCGCCCGGGTCGGCCGCAAGCGAGCGGAAGCGGAGGGCGCTGAGGTTGGTGAGGATGCCGGTGGGGGAAAAGGTGTCAGTCGCGTTCCATCGCTCACTGCCACAAACTGCGATCTAGCGTCCGGTATCGGCTCTCTTGGACTGACCCCCATTTTGGTTGGGGAGGCGTCCGGTCGGCGTTCGATTCAATGCGGTAAACCGCGAAGGTTTGAGGAAAACTAAAAGGACAGAGGTTTTGAAAAATGTCAGCAGTACATGACCGACCCTTCAGCATTTTTCATCGTTGAGCTAAACGGGGGCAGTATCCAGGCACACAGCGTGTTTGGGGAGGGTTCCTGCTTTGTTTTTTCGCAGCCTGAGTCGTAGATCGATCGACCGGGCTCTGCGGTTTGCGGTTTACCGTTTTTTCAATCGGTGGTTTGAGCAGGAGGGGCCTCACGCTGCCGTTTAGGGCGGAGTGCAGGCGCGGGGAGCAAGGCCCCGTCGGCCGCGAGGCGCTCGGAGAGTGTCGCTGTAATCGTCCGAGCCGTGCGGCGCGAGTCGGCAGAGACCCCGCTGGTCGCCGCCCGAAGAATCCCACGCGGGCCTGCCCCGAAAACGCCACCGACGAGTGCGCCAGGCTCGGCGTTTGAACCTCCGGAGGTTTTGATGAGGGCAATGAATTCACGTTTTTTGGACGGCCCGACACGAAAGACTTTCGTCGTGGATTCCATTTTTGTGCCTCCGGCTCCAAAGCCAATGATCGAACGCAGCGCGCGGCTCCCTTGGTTAATCCTTGTGAATTCTCCTTCTACGATCCACGAGTCCGTCGCTGGATTCTGGCCACCGACGGCAAGGACACTTGCCGGGGCGATGTGTTTTGTGAGGCGCTGGGCGAGGCGGTCCGCCATTTGATTCGATACCCCGTTCTCAAAAGTCCGAAGACTTTCGCCTTCCCGATCAACCCGGAGGGAACTTGGGGCAAACGTGAAGGGTGTGATGAATATCTGAGGTGGCGTCACCAGTTTCGACGGCGGCGGAGGGAACTGGGACTCGGTCACGCTCACCGATGAGCAGCCGGTGAAGAGAACCGTCAATGCGAGGCCGAGAACGATGTGCGATGGAATAGAATGCATAAGGCGACGCGATCTTTACGCCAGATTAGCGGCGTGTCTAACGAGATTTTATCCGCCCCGGCATTCTTAGCAGTCAATATTCACGAGCTCCGAAGGGGTGGAGGGGTCAGTCATGTAATGTGGCTCTTCACTGCCACAAATTGCGATCCAGCGTCCGGTATTGGATCGCTTCCATCACATGCGCGGGCTGGATGTTCTCGATTCCCGCCAGATCGGCAATGGTGCGCGCGACCTTCAAGATCCTGTCGTAGGCTCGGGCACTGAGCTGCAACTCCTCAATGGCGTGGCGCAGTAACTCCTGGCCCTCGGCGTTTAGTTTGCAGTGTGTCTTCAGCAGACTCGAGGACATGCCGGCGTTGGCCCGGCATTTCGGACTTCCGGAAAAGCGTTTCTTTTGAACTTCCCTTGCCCGCACGATGCGATCGCGGATGGCGGCAGAGGATTCCGCGCGTTCGGTGCTGCTCAGTTCCTTGTATTCCACCGCGGGGGCTTCGACGTGGATATCAATGCGGTCGAGCAACGGGCCGGAGATGCGGTTGCGATAGTTTTCCACTTGTTTCGGCGAACACCGGCATTCGCGTTTTGGATCGCCAAAGTATCCGCAGGCGCAGGGATTCATGGCCGCGACCAGCATGACATTGGCGGGAAACGTCACTGTCCCGGCCGCGCGGCTTACGGTCACTTTTCGATCCTCCAGCGGCTGGCGCAAGACCTCGAGGGTCGAACGTTTGAACTCCGGCAGCTCATCGAGAAACAACACACCGTTATGCGCGACACTGATCTCACCCGGGCTCGGATTGGTCGATCCACCGATGAGCCCCACATCGGAAATGGTGTGATGCGGGGCGCGAAACGGCCGGCTGGTGCAGAAGGCGTGCTCGCTGTCCAACAGTCCGCTAATGCTGTGAATCTTTGTGGTTTCAATCGCCTCCTCCAGCGTCATGGGCGGCATGATGGTGGCAATGCGTTTCGAGAGCATGGATTTCCCGCTGCCCGGCGGGCCGATGAGAAGGAGGGCATGGTTTCCCGCCACAGCGACTTCGATGGCCCGCTTGACCAGATGCTGCCCCTTCACCTCGGCGAAATCCACTTCGTCGGTTCCGCGATCGGCGAAAAGCGTTTCGATGTCCTCCCGCACCGGGTCCAGGGATTGCTTCTGGGTGAGAAACTCAAAGACCTCGCGCAGATTCGCTGCGCCATAAACTTCAATTCCCTCCACCACCGCGGCCTCGCGGGCATTGGCCTTGGGCAGAATGACCGCCTTCTTTCGCCGCCGTCTCGCTTCCAAGGCAATGGGCAGTGCGCCTTTGATGGAACGCAGTTCGCCATTGAGGGCCAGCTCACCGGCCATGAGGCAACGCTCCAAACGGGGCACGTCGGCCCCGAGCGCGACCGTGATCATGCCCACGGCAATCGGCAGATCGAAACTCGGGCCTTCTTTTTTGATGTCTGCGGGAGCGAGGTTGATGGTGGTACGTTCGCGCGGCCAGCGGAAACCGCTGTTGGCAATGGCTGTGGTGACACGGTCCTTGCTTTCCTTCACCGCCGTGTCGGGCAATCCGACCACGATAATTTTCGGGTCGCCCGGACCGGCATTGACCTCAATCTCGACCTCAATGGCTTCCACGCCCTGGATGGCGGCGGAAAAGACACGGGTAAGCATCGAAGAAGGCTAGGGAGAAAATCTGCCGCTGTCGAATCCCGCGATTACGCGTTCTTGGGGATTCTGGAGATGGGGGAGGCCACCGACTTACGTCGGCGGCTACGTTGCGGGCGGCTGCAGCAGTTCATCCGGGAGGGCCAGGGCAATGAGACCATCGCGCGGCTGTCCGATGTTGAGAACGATGATATCCCAGCGGCGGACATGCTTGGCCCAGCGCATGCTGATTGCGTTCCAGGGAATGAAGAGCCGCGGGTGACCCGGCCGGAAAAACAGCGACGTTTCGAGAAAAAAGCCCTCTCTGGCAAGATGCACGGTCAGGGTAAATTTGTAGTTCACCACCCCCACCCAGCCGACGACCCCGGTTCGCCGTTCCCCTGACGGCACGCGGTCCCCCGCGGCATACTTCTTTGCGAGCTTGTGCCAGTCGCCGAGGCGGCTGAGCAGCATCACGACGCCGAACCAGAAAAGCGGCAGACCCAGCGTGCATCCCGCCACGATTAATCCGGGAAGCCAGGCTGGCAATGGTGACGCGGCGGAGTTTTCCGATACGCCGAGCAGGAGATTCATGAAAGGTTATTCATACCGCAACGCCTCAATGGGATCGAGCTTGGACGCGCGCATGGCGGGGTAGATACCGGAAACAATTCCCGCCAAGATAGCAAAAGCCACGCTGAAGAACACGGAACCCAGAGTCATGACCGGAACGTTTTCCGTGGGAGCCACCATAACCAGCACCTGGATAAGGGCCGCGCCGGCCGCGACGCCGAGAATGCCGCCGATGAATGCGACGGAAACACTTTCGATCAGGATCTGCATGAAGATGTCACGGCCCTTGGCACCCACGGCGAGGCGGATGCCGATTTCGCGCACGCGCTCGGTGATGCTGGCCAGCATGATGTTGGTGATGCCGATGGCGCCAACGACGAGGCTGATGACGGCGATCAGGCCGCCGCTCAACCGCGTGGCGGAGATGCTTTGTTCCATGCGGTC
>JBMOHI010000239.1:0-4115 GCA_049317925.1 Terrimicrobiaceae bacterium | reverse complement strand
AGTCGCCGCCCTTGATCGTGTCGTAGAAAAGCCGGTAAACGCTGTCGCCGTCGTTTTGATAATTTTTTGCGGCGTTGATCCCCCCCTGCGCGGCGATGGAGTGGGCGCGGCGCGGACTGTCCTGGTAACAGAAGCACTCAATGTTGAAACCCTGCTCGCCCAGGGTGGCGGCGGCCGCACCGCCGGCCAATCCGCTGCCCACAATGAGAATCTTAAACTTCCGCTTGTTGGCCGGACTGATGAGCTTGGCGTGGTTTTTGAAATTGGTCCACTTTTGGTCGAGCGGGCCGGCGGGGATTTTGGCATCAAGGTTCATTGCAGGACTCCTTTGCCAAGGCCGAAGAAAAGAATCGAAACGGGAATGGAGGCATAGCCGACAAACAAGGCCCAGGCCACGACCCGGCCCGCCGTTTCATAGACTGGACGCAGGGTTTGGCTGCTCAGGCCCAACGTCTGAAAGAGGCTGCCGATGCCGTGACTCAAATGAAAGGCGACCAGGGCGAGCGAGAGGATATAGAAACCGCTGACGAACGGGTTGCTGAAGCCGAGCACGACCATTCGATAGACATCGTGGACTTGCCTGCCATCCAGATCGGTATGCAGACCGGCGTAAGAAGGATCGATCACTTTCAGGGTAAAATGCGCCAGATGAAATGCGATGAAGGCCAGCACGATCAAGCCGGTGAGCCGCATGGTGCGGGCGAAGACCGTTGTTTTGATCGGCGCGTTCACCGCGTACTTCTGCGGGCGGGCGGCCTGGTTTTCCTTCCACACCAACATGGTGAACCCGATGTGCAAAACCACCGTTGTCAACAAAGCCAGCCGGATGACCCACAGCAGCGGGCCGAGATCCTGCAGATGCATGGCGTAGGAGTTGATCAGGTCCGGTCCGAAAAAAATCGTCAGGTTCCCCAGCAGATGTCCGATGACGAAGGAAACGAGGACGATTCCGGTGATCGCGACGACCAGCTTTTTTCCCAGTGAGGAAAAGAGCCATCGCAACAATGGCCAGTCAAATGCTTGTGAGGTGGAGGCAGTCGGGCTTGCCATGTGGGTATTAGCTAATCTAATATTTCCCCGCAGGCAAGGGTTTCCTCAGAAGGGAAAACAGGGCCGGTTCAGGGCAGGGGATTTGCCGGCGGTGTGCCGGAGGAAAGTCCGCGGACATCGGTGATGGCGAAGCGGGGTTTCCGGCTCGAAATGCCGTTGCTCTCGTTGAGCAGGATCAAGTTGCTGGGCTGGTCGTTGGCGGTGAAGCCGATCAACCAGAAGTAACGTTCCGTTCCCGCGGTGCCGGACTTGGCCGCGCTGGCAACCAGCACATAGTCTCCCGGTTCGGGAACCGCCAGGTCGATGCGTCCATTGGAATCGGTCAGGCTGATTTGAAGGGGTGAGGAGATGGCGGCCTTCAACGCCTCGGCGGCGGCGTTGAAAGTTTCCTCGCTCCCGATCTGCCCGTTCTCCGGGAGATTCGCCAAGGCTCTTTCCACGTCATCCCGCCGGTAAAGGCCGACCGTGGCTCCGCTCATGATGGCCACTTGTTTGGCGACGGGTTCGTAGGTGATGATGCCGCGGATGCGTCCGCCCGGGGTGATTTCGGAAAGAAGTTGCTTTTCGCGGTTCAGGCTTTCCACGGTTTGTCGCAGCGTTTTGACCCTCTCTTCAGAACTCTTGAGCTGATCGTTCAGGTACTCCGCCCACGCCCAAATGCCCGCGGCCGCGCCCAAGGCAAACAAGCAGGCAATCCATCCGGGCAGGGCGGATTCGGCCTTGTTTTTGTTGCGGGATTTGCTGCCGCCGCGTCCGCGGCCGGAAGATTTTTTGTTGGGGTCGGATGCGGGCTTTTCCGTAGCGGTTTTGAATTCCCGCCGCGGAGGAGGTAGGTCAGTTGGCTGATTCGTCGGGGGCGGCTCCGTTCCGCCTTTGGGCAGCGCGGAGAGAAGGATCCATGCGCTCTGATCCTCATCATAGGCGTGGTCCGAGGGCAGAAGGTAGCCGGTGTCGAGCATGTCCTCGATTTTGTCCCGGTCGTAAGCGCCCAGGACGCTGCCATTGCGCGCGATGTGAATTTTTCCGTCTGTCACAATGGGGGAGGGTATATCACGGATATTCGTTTTTCATCCATTCCAAAGCTTCCTCGCGGGATAGAAGCGATCCTTCTAGCTGGCGGGTTTGTACGGCGTCGAGCACTTCCTTGAATCGCGGCCCCGGTTTCCAGCCGAGCGCAATCAGATCATTCCCCGTCACCAGCGGCGGCGGGATGAGCGGCTCGCTGGCAAAATCCTCCCGGCGCTTTTCGAGAAAGCCGTGGTTGTCGAGCAGGCCGTGGCTGCCGAGGCAATCGACCCGGTGGAGTTCCAGTTCGTCCGCGAAAGTTGGACGCGCCATGAAACGCTTCAGGCGCGCGACCCGCATTTTTTGGACGTCCTTGAAGACCATGTGATTTTGCACCATCTCCACCGTGGCATCGATCTCCTCGTTGGAAAAACGCAGCCGGCGCATGATGGCATCGGTCATGGTCGCGCTGACGGATTCATGGCCGTTAAAGCGGAGGCGTCCGGTCTCGTCCCGCTGCATGGTGCGGGGTTTGCCCAGATCGTGAAACAACACGGACAGAACAAGCGGAAGCGAGACCGTTGCGGGCAGCAGGGAAAGCATGAGCCGCGTATGCACGAAGACATCGCCTTCGGGATGAAATTCGGGCGGCTGTTCACAGCCCTTGAGAGCGGAGACCTCCGGCAGCAATTGCTCCATCAAGCCGCTGGCGTCGAGAAGATCGAACCCCCGCACGCGATGCGGTGAGAGAAAAATCTTGGCCAGTTCCTCGCGGATGCGCTCGGCGCTGACCTCGTGGATTTTCGCGGCCCCCGCGCAGATGGCTGTCCAGGTTGCGGGTTCGATCTGAAAATCCAGTGCCGCGGCAAAACGCACGCCCCGCAACACGCGGAGTTTGTCCTCGTTGAATCGCTCGTCAGCGTTTCCGATGGCCCGCAGCAATCCCGCCTCGAGGTCGGCCCGGCCTCCGACGAAGTCGATCACTTCCCCGCGCTCCGGATCAAAGAACAGCCCGTTGATGGTGAAGTCCCGCCGCGCTGCGTCGCCCTCCGCCGTGGTGAAGGTGACGCCCTCGGGGCGGCGTCCGTCGAGGTAAACCCCATCCGCGCGAAAGGTCGCGACCTGATATTCCGAGCCGCCTTCCAGGACCAGGATCACCCCGAATTGTGCCCCCACCGGCACGGTGCGGGGAAAGAACGCCTGAACCTGCTCGGGCCGCGCGTCCGTCGCGATATCAAAGTCCTTCGGCTCCTTACCCAGAAGCTTGTCCCGCACGCATCCTCCGGCGAAGAAAGCCTCATGCCCCGCCTGACGCAGGCGGCTGACAATGGCGCGGGCTGTGGTTTCCATTCCGTGACTCTACCCGCTTTCCTTGGTGTCCGACAATCGCGCAGCGAGACGCGGCCTGATCGAGGGTTGCAGCAGGAGGTTTCGAACGTCAGATTCTCCCGCTATGTTCAAGTCGTCCGTGCATCTGCTGCGAATCGTGGCCCTCATCGAAGGCGTCTCCTTTCTCGTTTTGCTCGGCGTGGCCATGCCGCTGAAGTATGCCGCCGGCCTGCCGCAGGCGGTGAAAATTTTCGGCTGGGCCCACGGGGTCCTTTTCGTCGCGCTCTGTCTCCTCCTGCTCAAGGTCACGCTGGAGGAACGCTGGCCGCTCACCCGTTCGGCCATGGTTTTCATCGCGGCGTTGCTTCCCTTCGGGCCGTTCATCATTGATAAGCGGCTCAAGCATTATGAAAGCTAAGCACATCTTCTTCGCCGCGCTCCTTACCGCAGGCTGCCTCCGGGCCGAACCGGATGACTCCGAGGGTTACAAAAAAGAAATTCAGGTGACGCCCCTGTTGCGCACGACCACCACCGTCGCGGGCCAGCCCATCGTTTATCCGAAGACTGATGACGCCCAAGTCACCGCGGTCCACGTGGAGATTCCCCCCGGCACGCAAACCGGCTGGCATAAGCATCCGTTTCCCTGCTTTGCCTACATCCTTTCCGGCACGCTGGATCTAGAGCATATTAAATAATATTGTAGCCGTTTAGATTTGATGTAGAGTGTGGGT
>JBMOHI010000238.1:0-4145 GCA_049317925.1 Terrimicrobiaceae bacterium | reverse complement strand
GGCTCGCCGGTATCGGCCCAGACATTGGAGTCATCCACGTCGTGATCCTTGCGCCAGTTCGGATTCGTCGCTCCGTATTTGCTGTTGCGACCGAATTTGTTTCCGCGCAGGACAATCGACTGACCGGCTTCACCGCGGCTTCCCCCGGAGAGCGTGAAGGCCCCGCCATCGAAAAAGCAATCCGTGATCTCCCCTTTCACCCCGGTGTTCGGCCCGAAGCTGCCGAGTTGGATCGCACCGTTGACCGGATCAGCGGACTTGCCGTCGTCGCCGATCCGGCCCCGCGCGTCAAACTTGCAGCGGATGACGTGAATGGTGGCCACGGCGGGATTCTCCGGCAGGCGATCCTTGCCAAAGGTCACTTGCATGATGTCGCTGTGCGACTCCGGGCTGCTCATGAGCAACTTCTCTCCCAAAACTTCGGTGTAGAACGATTCGCCTTCCGGCGCCCGCAGCAGGTCGTTGCCCTCGGCGACATAGGTGCGGGTTACTTTGTCCACATTCACGATTGCCACGCTTTTACCCCCGTAAACCTCGCAGTCCTCCAACTCCACCGAACCCGGCCCGGCCCGCTGCACGGTGTAAAACGCGCTGCCGGGCGATGCCTTTTCGCCCTCGGAGAGCGGAACGAATCCCGGATTGACGAACTTGCACCGCACGAACTTCACCACGCCTTCGGTATGGGTGGTTTTGACCGACCCGAGAATCTTGTCCGTGATGACCTCCGCGTGTTTGAAAACGGTATCCGCGCTTTCCTCCAATTTCGTGCCCGCGGGAATGCCGCAGTTCTCGCCTCGCACCAACTCGGAACCCTGTTTGACCTCAGCCCGTGCAGAGAGGAGCGAGAGAACAAGAAGAAGAATGACGGTGCGGCCGGGGGATGTTTTGGGAGACATGGCTGTCAAATAATCACATGTGTGATTACTTGGCAAGCGGCCTCGCGAAATGGTTCCAATGGAATTCGGCTGCGGCCGGCATGGTGTCGCGCCAGTAGGGCCAGTCGTGACCGCCGGGGGTTTCCCGGTATTCGTAATCAATCAGGGCGGACTTTCGGATTTCCGAGATCCGCGCATTGCGTTCCTTGGGGGTCGCAAGGGAATCCAGCTCGGCAGCATGTTTCTTGAGTTCTTCGGCATTGATCGTCTGAAGCATGTCGATAAAACGACGGTTGGAATCTCTCAAGCGATCCTCGGAACCGCAAAGAATCAGCAGGGGTGGAAGTTTGCTTCCCTCCGACACCAGGCGTTTGAACCGGGAGGACAGAGCCACACGCTGGTACGCTTCCGGATTTTTCTCCTTCGACCCCAGCAACTCTTCCTCTCTCCTGACCCATTGGGCGCTTTCCGGGGAATTGTCAAAACACTCGAACGCTCCACTCAGGGCGCTGGCGGAGGTGAACCGGTCCTGATGTTCCAGCAGGTAGTGGAGGGCGCCAAATCCGCCCATCGAAAAACCCGTCACCGCCATTCTGCCGTCCGTCCGGAAGCGGCGGTTGATCTCGGGCACAAGCTCCGCAAAGAAAAACGTGGTGAATACGTACTCCGGGCGTCCGGGGGCATCAAGATACCAGGACTCCTCCCCGTTGAACGCCACAACAATCATCGGGTGATCCACCAGAAACCTTCTCAAGGGAATCATGTCTTTAAACGAGAGGTAGGACGCCCCCATCCCGTGCAAGGCATAAAGCACCGGGAGGCGATCAGACTTCGACTGGTATGCCGGGGGCAGCAGAACCGCCACTTCGATGTCGCGCTTCATCGCCGGGGATGGAAGCCGGAATTTTTCAACGACACAGCCCTCCGGTGTGACCTCGGAAGGCTCGCCGGCCTGCACATCCCCGAAAAGGAAAGCCCAGAGAAAGATGTGCGGCAGGAAACGGAGTCCGGACTTCATTTCTTTGAACTTCGCATCGTCGCGGTGACTTCCTCCGCGATCTGCTGAAGCATTAGCGCCTCGGCTGGATCAATCTCCACTCCGGGAAAAGAAGACACGGCCCCCATCGGACTATCCTGGAAGAGAGTCGCGTAAAGCACCAAGGCCGCGAGGTAACTGCCCCGCGCGCTGGCGTGATGCTTATCCTCCGCATGCAGAATCAGCTCAGGGTGTTTCTTTAAGCTTAGCGCAAACGCCTGACCCACCGGCGCAATCATCACTTGTTCACCGGCCTCGAGAGCTTCCATGCCCGCCTCGGAAGCGGCGTACCCTCTGCGAAGTTCGTCGGCCATCTCTTCCGGACTGGAAAAACCTTTGGCCCCATACATGGTATTTCCGGCCGCCCGCGCCCAGGTTTCGTAGAGGAGGATCTTTGCAGCGGGCGATTCGGCGTGAATCCTCCGGTAGAATTCCTCGCCGTTTCGAATGTGCTCGTCGACGCTGCCAACGCGGGTGGGCTTGGTGCTGTGATCCTGCAGAACGACCCAATCCCATTTCTTCGCAGTCAATACGTCGGCTGTCTTGGACTGCGCGAGATGAAACCCCCAATCCTTGCCCCCCGCAATCACCATTTCCGTCGCGATCTGACGACCCTTGGCAAGGGCGATTGCCTGAACAAGCTTTGGCACCCCGAGCTTGGCCACCGCCACATCGCCGCTGCCGTTTGTGTAGCTGTTGCCAAAAAAGAGAATGTCCTCCGACTTAACGGGCCCAGTCACAATCAAAAGAAAAAGTGCCAGCCGGATCGCCATACAGGGGGATTTTTTCATCAGGTTGTTATCGTTTTTCGAAGGTCGCATTCAACTCCGCCACCACAAGATCGGCGACATTTTGCTTATTGAAAAGGTTTCTGGTGAGGCCGACCGCGAGCCGGCTTCCCATTTCCGCAAAGCCCAACGAACCCCCATATCCGCCATGTCCGAAAGGCGCACCCGCGGACCCTGGCGCAGACAGCCCGGGCAGCATTTGATATCCCAGCGCAAAGGGGGAGTCTTCGCCCTGCGGGTTTTTGAGACCTTGCCAGGCCGTGGCCTCGCGAACCGCTCCCGGCGGCAGCAACTCGATTCCCTCCACGCCGCCGGGCAGCAGCGCCGCATAATGTCGGGCGATGGCGCGGGCATTCATGATGCCCGACGAAGCAGGCAGGCAGGCGCGGCGCATATCGGGCCGGTTCATGAAGGCGTGCAAGGGGCCCAACCAAGCCGGAACGGACGAAGGCTGGGAATCGTCCGCCGGCGGGGCCAGATCATACTCTTCCAGAAAGGCGACGCGGGATTCCACATCGTTGGGAATTCCCACATACATGCCTTCGAGGCCAAGGGGCACGGCGATCTCCTCGCGCAGGAGTCTTGAAAAGGATCGTCCGTCCGCCCGCCGCACGGCTTCACCAACCAGCGATCCATACGTGATCGCATGGTACTCCGCCCGGCTGCCCGGTTCCGAAACGGGCACAAGCTGCGCCACCGCCGCGCTCATTCGATCCCAATCGGCCAGATCGGCAAATCCGATTCCTTGCGGCAAGTGCGGCACGCCTGCGCTGTGATTGAGCGCATGACGCAACGTGATGCCTTCCTTGCCATGAGCGGCGAACTCCGGCCAGATCGCGGACAAAGGCTGATCGTAGGTCAGCAGGCCGCGTCCGACGGCTTGATGGGCCAGCGTCGCGGCCATGCCCTTGCTGACGGAAAACACCGGAAACAGCGTGTCCCCACGCACGGAAGCCCCGGTTCGATGATCGGAAACGCCGGACCACGCATCCACAATCAATTCGCCCTCGCGATAAACCGCGACCTGCAATCCGCGTTGCGAGCCGTCCGCGGTCAGACGGTCGAGAAGATTCTGGATTCTGGTTTGCGCGTCGTTCTTCATCAGCAGACCCCGGCGAGAATCGGCGCGAGCAGCGTTTCCCAATTGCTGGCCGCCCCCAGCAAATTCCGGGTGAAGCCAACGGCCAGCCGGCGTTCCGGACAGGCAAACCCCATCGAACCACCATAGCCGCCATGGCCGAATCCCTGCAGCGCACCCGAAGAGAAATCAATGCGCTGGAAACCCAATCCCCATGTCGCGGGCAGGCCGGCGGGGTCATTCCGCGTCGTCCATTGCGTGGCTTTGCCGATGCGCTCGGGACTCAACAATTCCACCCCGTCCACGCCGCCGGGAAGCAACGCGGCGTAATGCCGGGCAATGGCCCGCGCATTCATCAGGCCATTGCT
>JBMOHI010000237.1:0-4179 GCA_049317925.1 Terrimicrobiaceae bacterium | reverse complement strand
TGGCCGGAGTCGTCCTGCTCATTGCCCCGCCGGTGCAGCCGCAAGGCCGTCCGGCAGAGGTGGAATTCGATACCCGGGTGATGCTGGAAGCAGTGGCACCCGCAAAAATCGGCGACATCGTTGGCCGGCTGGGGGCCGATGGAAGCCGGGCGCTGGGCTCTCCCGGCCATGCCGCCGCGGCCGCCTTCTTGCGGAGCGAGCTGGCAGCGTCTGGCTACGAGGTGATCGAGCGGCGCAACCTGGTTGCGGCTCCGGTGCTGGAGAAAAGCGAGATCCTTATCAACGGCGCACCGGCCGGAGGAATTGAACTCCATCCCTTCGGACCGAATCATTTTCAACCCATCGCCACGCCCCCGGGCGGGCTGACAGGGCGATTGATTCTCATGAATGACGCCGCACTTGATGATACCACCTCTTTTCAGGGAGGTATCGGGGTGGTTGATCTGAGCGCGATCCCGCAGGCCTACGGCCTCGACTGGGTGCGCTATGCCCAGCTTGGCTTGGAGGGGATCATCCTGGCCGCGCCGGAAGGTTTTGTCATGGACTGGTCGGCGCTGGCGCGCAGCAACACGATGGTCTCCGCGTTGCCGATCAACTTCCTCCGCGTCTACGCCACCGGGCCTCTCCTGGATCTGCTCGGGCAGGAGGCGACTGTTCATGTGCGGCAGCGCTACCACCCGGTGGAAAATGTGACGCTGCTGGCCCGGCTCTCCGCCCCGGGGGGAAGTCGCGAGGCGCTGGTGCTGACGGCCGCCTATGACGCCTACGGCATTCTGCCCACGCTGGCCAACGAACCCTTGCAGGCGGTTTCACCCGCCACCACGCTGGCGGCGGCCAAGGGCCTGGCGGCCTCGCGCGCGACGCTTCAGCGCGATGTGCTCGTGGTTTTCGACGGCTCGCAACTCATGGGCGGCATTGGCGAGGCCGAATTGATCCGGGCCATCGGGATGAAGCACACCAGAGATCCGGAAGTCTTCGCCGCAGAGAAAAAAGCCAACGAAGAAATTCTCGGCTGGCTGGCGGGGTGGACGCCGGTTTTGCAGGAAGGAGCAATCTTTTCCGACCCGGCTAAACTGCGCAGCTGGAAGGCGTCACTTTCCCCCGGGCAGCGCGAGTTCTTCGACAGCCAAGTTCGCCTGGTCCTGCTGCGTGAAGTCTTCGAGCGCGGTGAAAACCTGCTGCAAGGCAAGCTCCCGCTGGATCGTTCGAGCAAAGTTCCCGCCGACGGACCGGAGCAGCAGCGCTTCAAAAAAGAACTCGCGGAGTTTAATTTTTTCAAAGGGGCTTCCTCGGTCAATCTTGAGCGTCTCGTGCAACGCTCGCATCCGATCGTAGCGCAGAGAACCATCCAGAAGCTCCTCCTCGACCGAATCGAGGCATTGAGGCGGCATCATGCATTCGCCCTTGCCCGGGCGACGACCGACGCCACCATTCGCGAGGCGACGGGTGGCTACGACGCGCTGTTCGTGTTGAATCCGCGCCTGTTGCCGTCGGTAAAACCCAACAGCAAAAGCGAGGTGGCCTTCATACAGTGGGATCCGGATCCGGCGCCGGGCGCAATGGAGGCTGGCCGCCAGGAGCCGCTGCTATCCGGGCTGGTCCAAGACGTGCGGGCCAAATCGGGCTTGGAGAAATCTTTGCAAGTCGCCCCCATCCGCCAAGCGTTGAAAGATCGGCAAAAAGCAGAGGTCGGATCGGTGCCCTCCACGATGAAATCTTGGAACCGCTACACGCATCCGGCCTACATGATGGTGAATACAGGGCGGCTGGAGGCTTATCAATCCCTGGGCATTCCGGCAGCGAAGCCCGGTCTGCCGGAAATGAACGGACTGGATGAATCGCTCGCTTTGCTCGGGCGGATGGGCCTTGCCATTGCCCACGGAGCCATGCCGATCCGGCCGCCAGACCATCCCGACGTCTCGGATTTCAGCGGTTCGGTGCTGGCCTCCGGTGTCGGCCAGTCCGTCATTCCCAACTTCCCTGTGGAGGACGCCCTCGTGGGAGCCCCCATTAACAATAGCACCTGGCAAAATCTTCCGGGCTACTTCCGCTACCCGCTGATTTTTACCGACATTCACGGACGCTATGCCTTGGAAGAAACCTCGTCCGATTTCATCTTTCGCGGCCTGGACTCGTTCAGCCCGCAGGCGTTTTGGTTCGGGAAGGACGGCACGGCGCAATGGGTCAAGGACGCCACCGGCAGCAAGATCTTCAAATCGGAAAAACTCCCGCTTTCGCGCAAAGATTTCTCGAATTTGAATCTGGTGGTATTCCGTGCGGCTCCGGTTTCCTTTCTGGACCTGACCAACCCGCAGACGCTGCAGCCCTTCGCTGCCGCCGGGTTGATCTCCCGCGAAGGTCTCAGCCCCTTCCTCAACTCCAACTCCTTCGTCGACGGCAACACGGGCACGGTCTTCGCCTCGCCGGATCTGCATTTCTACGGGATCCTGCGCGCCGGATTGCCCGACAACCCGCTGGTGCAGACGGTGCGGGGATTTCTGCTCGGACCGGCGGCGCCGGATTCCGATATGCGCGCCGGGGGGATTTCCGGAGAGGGTTACCTCGTGGCTGACCAGCCACTTTTTTCGGGGATCGCGTTGCCGATGGCGCAGTCGATGCTGCGCCTCAACGAAGCCCGCGCCGACCTTCAAGCCAGAAGGAATCTGCTCGACCCCGGAACGGAGACCTTCATCAAGCGCAGCGCCGAACTGCTCGGGGAGGCCGAGGCCCCCGGCATTCCTCTTTGGCAATCCGTGCTCAAAGCGCGCGAATCCGCCGCTTACTCCGCCATCGTCCACCCCATCCTGCGGGCCAACATCAACGGCGCTGTGGTGAGCATCATTTGGTATCTTGGTCTGTTGGTCCCGTTCGTTTTCTTCATGGAGCGACTGCTCTTCGGCTTCGCTGACATCCGCAAACAGCTCACCGCACAGGCGGTCATCTTTCTCCTCGTCTTCGGGTTGTTACGGCTGATGCATCCGGCATTCGACATGATCCGCTCGGCCTTCATGATTTTGCTCGGGTTTGTCATCCTGCTCATCGCCGGAGGCGTCACGGTAATTTTCGCCGGCAAGTTCCGCGAAAACATGGCTGCGCTCGAGGCGCTGCGGGGCAAGGCCGCCGGAGCGAGTGTCAACACCATGGGCATCGTCGCGACCGCGTTTTTGCTCGGACTCAACAACATGCACCGGCGGAAAGTGCGCACCGGCCTGACCTGCGGCACACTCGTCCTCATCACCTTTGCCATGATCGCCTTCACGTCGGTCCGGAACGAGGTGGTCGAATCGATCAATCCCGTGGGTCCGGCGCCGTATCAGGGTCTCCTCATCCAAAATGATCGCGGGCAATACATCAGCGCCTCGGAAGTTTTCGCCCTGACCATGCGCTTCGGGCGCAACTTCCCGGTCGAGCCGCGCGGGTATTACACGGGGGTGCTCAACAAATGGAGCCGGGAAATTCGCTCGCCAGCCCTGGAAATGCGCGCCGCCGGCGACGGGAACAGCCGCAGGACCACGCTGTCCTCCCTGCTGCAATTCGGAGCAAAAGAACCAATGCGCGGGCGCATTCCGCTTCTGACCAAGCCGTTTTGGTTCGACCAGGCTTCCGTCTCGGGAGACCGCCCGGTGATTATTTCCGACCGCATCGCCAACGACTTGGGTGTTGATGCGCGGCAGGTCGATCAAGGAGGCGGGGTGCCTGTCATCCTCAACGGTGCGCGTTTCCGGGTCGCGGGAATTTTTGATTCCGAAGCGCTGGACCGCTTGCGCGACCTCAACGGGCAAAGCCTGCTCCCGCCCGATGTGAGCGCCATTCCCAACGTGCGGACCGACCAGCAGGGAGCGCCGCTGGCCGATCCGAACGACCCGCGTGTTCCCGCTTCCGATGTGGCAATTCTTGCGTATGGTGATTTGGGTTTCAAGGTCAACGAAGGTGTGTTCCGCATTCCCAATGTCGCCATTGGCATGGACGGCCTGCCCTTCCGCGAGGCGAGGGAAGTGATCATGCAATATCTCGAGCAAACCGGCGCGACCATGTTCTTCGGCTTGGATGGCATCGCTTCGCAGGGCACACGCGCACGCTCCGGCAGCCTGCAAGGTTTGCCCGATTTGGTCATGCCGCTGGTCATCGCCGCGCTCACCGTGCTCAACACGATGAAAGGTTCGGTCTATGAACGACGCG
>JBMOHI010000236.1:0-4215 GCA_049317925.1 Terrimicrobiaceae bacterium | reverse complement strand
CCGAAATGTTTAAGGGTTTCCAGGATGGTATTCTGGATGGCCAGCAGGCCGACGTGATCGGTGGGGCTGCGGCCTTCCTCGTCGAGGGGCTCGAGCAGATCGAGCGGCGGCAGCTGATAATTCTCCAGGACCAGTCCGGCCAGGTTAGGTTTCGCCTCCGGTTTCCTTTTCCGGCCGGCCTCGATCTCGGCCAGGGACGGACGTTTCTCCACCGGCGCTGTGGAGTCGATGATGCGGGGTTCGGGGAACGTTCCGGCTTCGGCGGCGGGGGCGGCGGCTGGTTCGGGGCTGTCCTTCGGACCGAAGAGTGGTTTTTTCTTGAGCTGACGCTCGAGTTTGTCCGCCTGTTTGGCCAGTTTGCGCTTCTCCTCCTCGATCCGCTCAGCCTCCTCGAGATCGGCCACGCGGCGGCGTTCTTTTTCGGCGAAATGATGTTTGATCCGCAGCCATCCGCGCTTGAGGACGTTGACCGGATGGAACCCGATGGCCAGCACCAGGCTGGCCAGATAAATAACCCCCAACACGATGGGCGCACCGACGTCACCCAGCGGACGGCCAAAGGCCTTGCCAACCCACAAGCCGAGCCAGCCGCCGGGGCTCTTGGCCGCAAACTGCAAGTTCCTCCACTCTTGGAAAATCCAGGGCTGCAATTGCAGCAGGCACGCGCCGGAGAGAATGAAAAGAAACGCCCACCCCACCCGCTCGCGAATGGAAAAGTCCCTCGTGGTCAGTTTGGCCAACCCGTAGCCGCCCAGCACGATGATCCACAGCCAGGCCGCCGCGCCGAAAAGAAAATACAAGTATCCGGCCACGATGGCCCCGACCACACCGCACAGATTGTGCATGACCGCGTTGGCCGCGTTGGTCGTGCTGATGAGGGGGACCCACGGGGGAATATCGCGCGGGCTGAAGGAAATCAAAGCCACGGGCAGCAGGACGGCCAGACCCGTCAGGACCAGGCCGATCACGGCATCCCAGGTGCCTCGACGTTTCGGTTTGTTTGCCATGAAAACCTTTGATCCTCTGCAATTTCGCGCCGCGCCGCAAGTGCGGCGATGGGTTTACAAAAGGAATTGCAGAGAGCGCCCGACTCGACGAAAAATACAGGATGCCTCTCACCACTCCGGTCGTTTTCGAACCGCTCGCCATGGAACGCGTCTGGGGCGGCCGCCGTCTTGAGTCCCTCTATGGCAAATCCCTCCCGCAAGGCGCTCCCATCGGGGAATCCTGGGAAATCGTGGATCGGGAGGACGCCCAGAGCGTCGTGCACAACGGCCCGCTGCGGGGATTGACCCTCCATGAACTCTGGACGTCGCACCGCGCGGAGATCTTCGGCGTGGCCTATTCAAGCCATCCCTCGCCGCATTTTCCCATCCTGATCAAACTCCTCGACGCCCGCGAACGTCTCTCCGTGCAAGTGCATCCGCCCGCAAAAATCGCCCCCACCCTCGCCGGCGAACCCAAGACCGAGATGTGGTATTTCGCCGACACCCAACCCGGTGCCACCATTTATGCCGGATTGAAACGCGGCGTGACCCGCGAAAAATTCGAGAACCTGCTGCGGGCCGGCCGGGTCGAGGAAACGCTTCACACCATCGCGGTCGAGGCTGGCGACAGCATCTTTATTCCCAGCGGACGCCTCCACGCCATCGCCGAAGGAAACGTCATTGTGGAAGTCCAGCAGAACAGTGACACGACCTACCGCGTTTTCGACTGGAACCGCACCGGACTCGACGGTCAGCCGCGTAAACTCCACATCGAGGAATCCCTTGTCTCGACCGATTTTGCGGACTTCGAGCCCGCCACCAAACACGTCACCGAAGGCGTGGTGGCCGAATGCGAGTATTTCAAAGTGGAAAAACTCTCCCTCCCCGCGCCGGGGCCCGCAATTTCCAGGGGCAGATTCGCCATCTACAATGTCCTTTCCGGCGGAGTCTCCTGCGCGGGAGTGACCTTCAAACCTGGTGACTTTTTCCTGGTCCCGGCCGGCATGAGTGATGCGGTCCTCACCCCCACAGCGGAGCACACGCAACTCCTCCGCAGCACCCTGCCGGCCTGACCGCGCATGCCGCACGCGACATCCGGCTTCCGCGCGATCATCCTCGCCGCCGGTCAATCCTCGCGCATGGGAAGCGACAAATCCCGTCTGCCTTGGATCGAAGGAAAACCCCTGCTGTCGTGGATGGTTGAGACCTTGTCCGCCGCCGGCTGGCAGACGTCCGCCGTGCTCGGTCCGCAATCCTACACCTCTTGGAATTCCAGCCTTCCTGCCCGCTGTGCCGTGCTGAACCCCGATCCTGCAAGGGGCAAGACCTCCTCGCTCGTCTGCGGGATGGAAACGCTTTCGCCGGACACCAAGTGGATACTCATCACCGCCGTGGATCAACCCCGTCTTCCCGCACTTTATCAACGCCTGCGCGAGGAGGCGGAGACCAGCCGCGCGAAAATCATTGTCCCGACCCGCGAGGGCAGCCGCGGACACCCTGTCGTCCTTTCCGGAGCCCTCCGTGACGAACTTGCTGCACTGCAGGAAACCTCGCAGGGTCTGCGCGGCCTGCTCGATGCCTATCGCTCCGAAACCGATCGCCTGCCGGACGGTGACACGGAAGACCAGCAGTGGGACATAAACACCCCAGCCAATTACCAAGACGCACTGGCATTCTTCCAGAACCCCTCAACCATCAACCCTCAACCATCAACCGCCCCTTCAGCATGAGCCAAACCAGCAAAATTCTCCAGGCCATGCGCCGCTTCGACGAAGCCGGAGAGGCCTTTGTCTGTGTGACGCTGGCCGCGGCCAAAGGCAGCGTTCCGCAGGAAGTCGGAGCAAAGATGCTGGTGACAGAAAGCGGCCGCGCCTGCGGAACCGTCGGCGGCGGGAGGGTCGAGGAGGCCGCCATCAAATACGGCCGCGAGTTGCTGGCTTCAAAACCCGCAGCGCCGTGCGGCTTGATCGAATGGAACCTGCAAAAGGACATCGGCATGACCTGCGGCGGCGTGGTGACATTTTTCTTCGAGGTCTTCCGGCCGGCTTCGTGGAACATTGCCATTTTTGGCGCGGGACATGTTTCCCAGGCTCTCGTGCGCATTCTTGCCGGCCTCAGTTGCCGCATTGCGGTCTTTGACACGCGTCCGGAGATGCTGTCCGCGCTACCCGAGGCACCCAATGTCCGCCGCCGTTTAATCGAACCGTTGGAGAGCGCCGTGGACGAAGTTCCCGAAGGCGCGTTCGTCGCCGTGATGACCCAGGGCCACCGCACGGACAAGCCCGTTCTGGAGCGCATTCTCAAAACCCGCCAGTTTCCGTATCTCGGCGTGATCGGCAGTGCATCGAAAGCCGCTGTGCTTCGGCGGGAGTTGCGCGAATCGGACATCTCAGAACCGGTGTTTCGCTGCCCCATTGGACTCCCGCTGGGCAAGGACACCCCCGAGGAAATTGCCATCAGCATCGCAGCCGAAATGTTGCAAGTGCGGGGGACTTAGGAATGAGTTGCCCAGGCCCTCAGCCCTCCCTCTGCGGGGGCAAGCCGGGTTAGAAAAGCACCGTCAACCGGAAAGTCAGCGCCCAGGCACCGCCCAGGCTGGCATTCGCGCCGGGGGTGGGAATGTAGCTCACAGTGGGCTGGAAAAAGGCACCGCCGGTGATGTGGGCTTGGTAGTAGGTCTGGAACATCAACTCGCTCGAGCGGTTGAAGAGGTTGGGATTGAGCCAGGCCCACGACATGCCGAGACCGACGGAATCCTGCGGACGATGCGGCACGAGGCCGAAGCCGCTGAAGCCCATGCCGAAGTATTGGTTCATGGGCAGCGTCTCGGAGTTATTAACGCCGAATTGGAAAAACGTGGAGATCGAGGCGCGTTGGTGGGTGTTTTGGGAGACGACGATTTTGCTTTTCCCGTCCTGAGTTTTTCCGCCATCGACTACGACTTTTGGTTCGTTCGACCAGATGCGCTGACCTCCGAACATGTAAAACCCGCCGGTGCCATTTTGTGCGATGCCGTTGGGGCCTTCGAGCATGCCGCTCTGATACCAGAGACCAGCGCCGAATTGACCGGGATAACGGTCGTTGATGATCCAATCGGCTCCAGCTTCCCAGATGTTGAAGGTATAGCCGTTGAACTGCGGACCGGTCATGCCGGTTTGCACGCCGCGGGCGACATTGCCATCATAGAAGCCGTAGCGGAGGTAGGTATTCTTTGTGGGCTGCACCGAGA
>JBMOHI010000235.1:0-4220 GCA_049317925.1 Terrimicrobiaceae bacterium | reverse complement strand
CCGGGAGCGGCGGGTCGAATGCCAGCGAGCGAGGCATGGACGTGGAAAAGCGGATGGCTGCCCCACGCGTGGCAGTCGGACCGCGACGGTTCGGGGCCCTCGACGGGGGCTTTGAGCCCGGAACGGATGAGTTGCTTCCAGAAGTCGAGCCGCTCATGAAGCCAGTCGCCGCGACCCATCAGGTGATAGACATCGAAAAGGTAATGTTGAAAGTAGATCGTTGCTTGGGCGAGGTCCGTAGGAGAGGAAGGATCGGCCCACGACGCGGTGGGGTCCGCAGGACGCAAACCGGTGAGTACGGAAAAAATCTGCGCGTGCTGGCTCCAGTGTTCGTGGGCGGGATCATCCGCAAAAAGGTTTCGGGAGCGGTTCCAGAAAACCTGCTCAATCGAGGCCGAGACACGGGCCGCCCGTTTGCGATTGAGGCCGGCCAGTTCCGGGTGGCCGGTGATTTCCTCGAGTTCCGCCGCCTTCTGGAGCGTGAGCAAATACTGCAGATTGACGAGCGCTGAGACTCCATCCTGCCCGGCGGGTGGCCATCCCGTGTGCCATGCGGGCACCCAATCCATGAAGAGCCAGCCGGGGGGACGTTCGAGGAGGCCATCGCCATTTTCGAAATCCGCAAGCGTTCCCAGAATTCCCCGCGCGGTGCCGAGGCCTGAGGAGACGAAAGCCGGGTCGTTACGCCAGAAGGCAAAATCGTGGAGCATCCAAATCCAGATCATCGAGAACGTCGCGCTCTCCTGACGTGCGTCCGATGGGTAGCGCTCGGCCGTGAGGCCGCAGGCATCGCGGGAACCGGCAATTAGCTTAATGCCGCGGCGGGGCAGGCGGTCATCACCCGACGAGATGTACGTCATCAACATCTCCAGTCGCGTGTCGCCCATATACATCATTTGTTCGTAGAAGGGACTGTCCACATAGACATCGCTCATGCTGGCACGAAGACCGCGCTGGCAAAGATCCAGCACAGGCTCGAGGGTGGAATCCGGGCTGGCGAACCGCGCTTGGATTTCCAGCGGGAACCCCGTTCGTTCCACGGCCAGCGAATGCAGGGTGAGCGGGGATTCCCCAACGCGGAATCGGAGCAACGCGTAGCGGCCCGCCCGCCACCAGTGGGACCGGATAAGCTGGCGTCTCCCTCCGGGGAGAAAACGGTCACCGAATCCTTCGAAGAATTTGCCGGCGATCTCGTCGCGGTTTCCCTTCTCCCCGGATTTGGTCGCATAGAGCGCCTCGGCCCAGAGCCAGGAAAACTCCGCGCCCTCACCGCCCTCGAGTTCGATCAGCGGATATCCGCAGAGGTAATCATCAAAATCCACCAGCACAGTGTGTGCTGTCCCGGGCTCGAGGGTGAGAGACTGTCCGATCCAAACCGACTGCCAGTGTCTAATCTGTTCACCATGGGACTCATCAAACAACGCATCGTCATTCCGCCATTCCGCGTAGACGGCCCGGATTTTTGCGGCGTTCCAAATATCGTGACGCAAGGCGGGGAGGTTCGATGGCGCGAGGTTCCAGCCCGGAGCTTTCAGGCCAGTGACGTTGTTGTCAACCGGACGCCGGACGGTCTCGGGCGTGGTCCATGGTTCGCTATCGGGCGCAAACTTGCCCAGATCGATCTCACTGCCCGGGCCAATGACGTGATAGGATGACGTCAAGGAACCGGTGGATTTCCAACCCGTCATTTCCGAGACCTGCCATGGGGCGAATCCGGTGTGGAAGTTTTCCTTGGGAAGTCCAACTCCCGCACAGACAAATCCCGGCCGCCAACTCATGCGGCCTTCAAGTTTTTCCGACGGGGGCAGCCACCAGACCAAGGCTTCGAGCGTGTGGTGGCCGGGGGTGGGGCTGAATTCGATTGATGAGAAGCTCCAGTGGGGCACATCTCCGCTGTCGGGTCCGCGTTCAATGAGCGTGCCGTCAAGTGCCAGTTCGAATCGCATGTCCGCGCTGACCTGCAGGTTGAGCGGCAGGCCGTCGCTTTCGAACTCCAGGCGGAAGAGCGAGAATGTGGGGACGTCGGGCTTGTGATCCGGGTGCCAGACCCACGCCGCCTCGTCGAGCGCGTAGCGAACTTCGATATTTGAGGTTCCAGTGCCGGCGGCAGGAACCAGGCGGACGGGGGACTGTGCGAAGGGGCGAAACCACATAGTGTTTTGGGCTGACCTCCGACCCTACGCGGATTCCTCGGCGATAGCCACGCCCCAAGGTGGAAAAGTTATCGCCTCCCCGCATTGATTCGGCGTGATGGTGTGTCCCTCGATCCACTCGCCGTCAAACAACTCCCGCAAAATCGGACGAACCATGGCACGGAACGGGGCGCCGGAACCCATCATGGCGTCGAAGAAAATGGGCACACCCGA
The DNA here is from genome assembly GCA_049317925.1 of Terrimicrobiaceae bacterium. Lineage (GTDB taxonomy): Bacteria > Verrucomicrobiota > Verrucomicrobiia > Chthoniobacterales > Terrimicrobiaceae > CAMASH01. Next base: position 1,854 of record JBMOHI010000235.1, on the reverse strand, counting down.
TTCCGCACAGCGACGGATGTCATCGTGTCCATCCAGCCCGGCCCGGCTTCCTGGACCGGTGGTCTGCGGAGGCATGGGCGGGGATTGCCGCGGGACGGGAGACCGTTTAGAGTGATGGTCCATGAGCGAAACGCCCCTGTCATTCACCGCCGAAGCGATTCTTAACCGCCTGCGCGGCGAGGGACTGCGCATCACGCCGGGCCGGCGCACGATTTTGGAGGTTTTGTTCGAAGCGGAGAAGCCGCTCTCGCTTGAGGAAATCAAGGACCTTGCGGCGGCGCGGGGGACCAGACCGGATTACGCCACAGTGTTCCGCCTGATGACGCTGCTGGAACGACTTCACCTGGCCCACAAGGTGAATCTCCAGCGGTCCTGCAGCTACTACGAACTCCACGATCCGAAGAAGCATTATGATCACATTGTCTGCACATCGTGCGGTAAAGTGGTGGTGATCGATATTCCGTGTCCGCTGGGGGCGACAGAAGCCCACATCGCGGAGCATTATGGATTCGGCGATCTCACGCACTCGCTGGAGTTTTTCGGCCGGTGTCCGGAGTGCGCGCAGGCGGCCTGAGACGGTCTTCGAAAAACACAGCGGCGGCGGCGAGGGCCATAACAATATCCCGCGCGATGGTGAGCTGCATTTTGGCGGCGGACGGGGTTTCGTCGCGGCCGAAGCAGGAGCAGGCCACGATGATATCCTGGGAAAGAGCCCAGCCGATGACGGCGCAAAACAAGAGGCAGAGCAGGATGATCAGGACGGCACCGGTTTTCCTGGTCGGATTGCAGAGAATGAGAAGTCCGGCGGTGATTTCCAGCCAGGGCAGGACGGTGGCGGCGGGGTCGATGAGGGATTCGGGCAGGATGGTGAAGGGCGCGAGAGTGACGGCGAATTGCGCGCTGGCGGACGCTTTCACTATTCCGGCGTAAAGAAAGACGGCGGCGAGGACGAACCGAAGGATCAGGAAAAACCATTTCACGGCGCGGAGGCCACCTGGCTGATACTTCGGATGACGCGCCAGGCCATATCCACATTGTGCACGCGGAAAATCGACGCACCGCGCAACTGTCCCGCGACGATGCAGGCGGCGGTGCCGGGGTCGCGGTCGCGCGGATCGGGCAGATCGAGCACCCGCCCGATCACGCTTTTGCGCGAGACGGGGAGGAGGATGGGACGGTCGAATTCGCGCAAGGCATCGAGTTCGCGGTAAATGCGCAGGTTGTCGTCCGTTTGCTTGGCGAAATCGATGCCGGGGTCGAGCACGAGGGAGGCGCGGGGGACGCCGGCGCTTTGGGCCAGGGCGATCTTTTCACGGAAAAAATCGCGCAGGGTTTGCAGGATATCCGGATAGCCGATGTGGGTGTGGGCGACCTTGGGTTCGCCGACGGAGTGCATGATGAGAAGGGCGGCACCAGTGTCTGCGCAAAGACGGGCATTGCGTTGGTCGGGTAGGGCGCTCATGTCGTTGAGAAGATGGCCGCCCGCGGCCAGGGCAGGACCGGCCACCTTGGGACGCCAGGTGTTGATGGAGAGGAGGGGAGGAAAGACCTGTTCTTCGTCGCGAGGGGTGGTGCCGGCGCAGGCAGTGGGGAAGGCTTCGAGGAAAGGCAGAATACGGCGGAGTTCTTCCGCAGAGGTGATGGGGGGGCGGTTGGTTCGGGCACTTTCACCGCCGACGTCGATGAGATCCGCCCCGAGGCTGACCAGATCGCGGGCGCGGGCGAGAGCCCATTCCGTGTTGATGCGGCCGTCGCCGGAGAAGGAATCGTCATTAATGTTGAGGATACCCATGATGAGTGGGCGGCGGGGGAAGGCGATGCGGCGGTCGCGGGCGAGCAGTTCCATCTTGTTTC
>JBMOHI010000234.1:0-4273 GCA_049317925.1 Terrimicrobiaceae bacterium | reverse complement strand
CGGTTACCTCTTCGGCAACATGCCATTTGTGCAGAAAAACATGAAGGTGGTCATTTTGGGAATCATCGTTGTTTCAGCCCTGCCGGTGGTTTGGGAAATGACGAAGGCTTGGCTGGAAGGCCGGCGCAAGCCTGCGGCTTGAATCGCGGTTCTATCGCATCCTAAGTGCATAAAAATCAACAAGCACAAATGGCTTGTTGAAAATTTTGCAGCAGCCAGGTCCGCTCGCGGGCTCCTCTGAAAACCCAAGAGAATTTCGCTCTGCGAAAAGTTGGCACGGGGATTGCTTTTCCATGTTCGCCTCCCGCCTTGGCGGACGGCAACCTCATCACAGCAACAAACAACCCATAAGTTACAAATCCATGCGCAAACGCAATTTCTCATTGAAGGCTCTCGCCACGGCGACCCTTGCCGCTGGGCTTTTCGCCCTCACCGGCCCGGCCTCCGCTCAAGATGCCGCCCCGGCTCCCGAAGCAACTCCCGCCGCTGCCGAAGCACCGGCTGAACCCACCTTGGAAGGACGGGTGGCGGGGCTCGAGGCCTATTTCAACAACGTGGATCCCACGGCCGAGAGCAAACTTTCCGGCATCGCCGGTCCTGGTCATACCGCCTGGATGATGACGGCCGCCGCCTTAGTCTTGTTCATGACCCTCCCCGGCTTGGCGCTGTTCTATGGCGGCTTGGTTCGTGAGAAGAATGTGCTTTCCGTTCTGGCCAGCTGTTTGGGCTTGGCCGGTATGGTCACGATCCTCTGGTGGGCCTTTGGCTATAGCCTGGTCTTCGGCAAGAGCTTCGCGGAAACGCCGATCGGGCCGTTTCTGGGAGGCACGGAGTTCTTCTTCCTCAAGGGAGTCGGCGCAGCGCCGAATACCGACTACGCCTGGTGGGTTCCGCAGAGCGTGTTCTGCATCTATCAGTTGACCTTCGCCATCATTACTCCGGCGCTTATTTTCGGCGCAACGGCGGAACGCTTCAAGTTCGTCTCGCTGATGGTCTTCTCGGCCCTTTGGATGTTCATCATCTACTTCCCGCTCGCTCACATGGTCTGGGGTGTTTCCGGTCTGATGAACGGCGTTTGGAATGGAACGGCCGCCATCAAGGCGATCGACTTCGCCGGCGGCACCGTGGTGCACATGTCCTCGGGCTGGTCCGCTCTTATTCTCTGCATGGTTCTGGGCAAGCGTCTCGGCTTCGGCAAGGAGCCCATGCCTCCGCACAGCATGGTGCTCTGCATGGTCGGCACGGGAATGCTCTGGGTCGGTTGGTATGGCTTCAATGCCGGTAGCGCCCTGGCGGCGGACGGCATCGCGGCTAACGCCTTCCTCACTACCACGATTGCTGCGGCGGTCGCATGCTTCGTCTGGGCCGTCTTGGAAGCCATTCTCAAAGGGAAACCCAGCATTCTGGGATTCTGCTCGGGAGCAGTGGCCGGCTTGGTCGTAATCACCCCGGCGGCGGGATTTGTGGACGCCACCGGAGCCGTAATCATCGGTGTTCTGGCCGGTATCGTGCCCTTCATTGCGGTCACTTACGCCAAGAAGGCTCTCGGCTACGACGACGCGCTGGACACCTTCGGTGTTCACGCGGTGGGTGGAACCTTGGGAGCTTTGCTCACCGGTTTCCTTGCCACCAGCAGCGTTAACGGCAACCTCACCGACGCCAACGTGTATGCCAAGGACAATGGACTGGCCAAAATCATCACCGACGGCACGCTCTGGATCGAGCAGCTCAAGGCCATCGGTCTCACCCTTGTCCTCGCCATCGTGGGCACGCTGATCATCGCCTTCATCGTCAAAGTGGTCATCGGACTCCGACCCACCGAGGAAGCGGAATCCCAGGGCCTCGACATCACCGATCACGGCGAAGAAGGCTACATCATCAACCACTAAGGGCATCTCAAACGTATCCTTAAAGGAAACACGCTATGAAAAAAATCGAAGCAATCATCAAGCCGTTCAAGTTGGAAGAAGTCAAAGACGCGCTGGCCGACCTCGGCATCGAGGGTATGACCGTAAGCGAAGTCAAGGGCTTCGGACGGCAAAAAGGGCACACGGAAATCTACCGCGGCAGCGAATACACGGTGGACTTCCTGCCCAAAATCAAAATCGAAGTGGTGCTGGGCGACTCTCTGTTGGAGAGCGCTCTGGCCGCCATTGTTAAAGCGGCCAAGACCGGGAAAATCGGCGACGGAAAAGTGTTCGTCTCCCCGGTGGAGGAAGCAATCCGTATCCGCACGGATGAGACCGGTGAAAAAGCCGTCTAATATCGTCTAGCAGGGTAACATAGGGTAAGCAGACCGGCGGGGGAGGGAGAGCCCCCGCCGGTTTTGCGTTTTCTGGGGGAATGATGAAACGCTTACCCTTAACATCTGCGCAGGCCATCTCTGCCGATGCCCCTTTTATGAAAGTGCCCTATCTGAGCCCCCTGGCAATCAGGCCCCGAGATAGGCTTCCTGCACGCGGGGATCTTGCAAAAGGTCTGCGCTATTGCCCGCCAACGTGATCGTTCCGGTTTCCAGGACGGCGGCGCGATGGGCGAGTTTGAGGGCGATGTTGGCGTTCTGCTCGACGAGGAGAACGGTCACCCCAGCTTTGTTGATTTCGCGCACGACATTGTAAATCTCCTTCACCAGTTTGGGCGCGAGGCCCATGGAGGGCTCATCCAGAAGCAGGGTGCGGGCGCGACTCATCAGGGCACGGGCCACGGCCAGCATTTGTTGTTCGCCGCCGGACAGCGTTCCGGCGGGCTGCGAAATGCGTTCGCGCAGACGCGGCAGCGTGGTGAGGACGCGGTCCAGGTCCTCCGCCACGGCCTTGTGGTCCTGGCGGATCCAGGCACCGAGTTGGAGATTTTCCTTCACCGTGAGGTTGCCGAAGATGCCGCGTCCTTCCGGAACCTGGGCGAGGCCGAGGGCGACGATCTTATCCGGCGCGATGCCACGGAGTTCCTTTCCCTCCAGGCGGATGCTGCCGTGGCATTTCAAGAGGCCGGAGATGGCGCGGAGCGTGGAGGTTTTGCCTGCACCGTTGGCACCGATCAGGGTGAAGATTTCGCCTTTCCGCACGTCGAAGGAAATGCCTTTCACGGCATGAATATCGCCGTAAGAGACGGTGAGGTTTTCGACGGTGAGGGCAATGTCGCTCATGCTTGTTCGTCTTCCGTGCCTCCGAGATATGCCTCGATCACGCGCGGGTTGGCGCGGATTTCCTCCGGTGTTCCGTCCGCGATGGTCTGGCCGAAATCGAGCACGGTAATGCGGTCGCTCAGATTCATCACCAGATGCATGTGGTGTTCGATGAGGACGAGGGTGACCTGGTAGTGCTCTTTCACCCAGCGGAGAAATTCCGTGAGGTCGGCGGTCTCGCCGGTGTTCATGCCGGCGGCCGGTTCGTCGAGCAGGAGAAGGGCCGGTTTGAGGGCCAGGGCGCGGGCGATTTCCAGTTTGCGCTGGAACCCGTAGGGTAATTCGCTGGCGAGATCATTGGCATGGCCGGCCAGCCCGAAGGGTTCGAGCAGCTTCATACTCTCCGCTATGGAGGCGTTTTCATCACGATTGAGACGCGGCAGGCGCAGCATGGCTTCGAGAGGCGAATAGTGCAGTTGCGAGTCGTAGGCGATGCGGACGTTGTCCAGGACCGTCTGACTCTTGAGCAAACGGATGTTCTGAAAAGTCCGGCCGATGCCCTTGAGCGCGATGCGTCCAGGGCGCATCCCGGCGATGGACTCCCCGCAAAAACGGATGTCGCCCTCGGTCGGCTTGTAAATACCGGTGATGAGATTGAAGAGCGTGGTCTTGCCCGCTCCATTCGGGCCGATGATGCCGTGAGTGTGACCCGACTCGACACTCACATTGCACTTCGAAATGGCGCAAAGTCCGCCGAAGCGCTTGGTCACATTGTCAATTTCGAGAAGCGCGCTCATGGAATGCGGCGTTTGTCCAATTCGCGTTTGGGGAGAAACCACGGCAGTTCTTTCATGCCCATGATCCCGCGGGGGCGGAAGAGCATGAGGAGGATCAGCAGGGAGGAAAGAATCACCATGCGCCAGTAGCCCAGCCCCAGGCTTTCCAACTGATAGAATAAAACGGTGAAGACCACAGCGCCGAGAATCGAGCCGCCCAGCGAACTGATGCCACCCAGATAAACCATGACGAGAATCTCGGTCGATTTGACGATGTCGAAATACTTCGGATTGATGAAATTCAAATGGGCATAGAGCGCGCCGGCCACTCCGCCGAAGAATGAGGACACGACAAAAGCGAGGATCTTGGCTT
>JBMOHI010000233.1:0-4307 GCA_049317925.1 Terrimicrobiaceae bacterium | reverse complement strand
CTCAGGAGCGTATGGGGCAACCCTTGGAGGTTCAAATCCTCTCGTGAGCACCACTCGATTGCGGATTGCGGATTGCAGATTGCAGATTGCGGAATTAATTGTCCGCCATCGAAACTTCGCTGAAACAACAGAACCCCGGCTTTGTCTGCCGGACCTTCACCGCCATCGCGGGGCGCTACGATCTGGCCAACCATCTGCTCAGCGGCGGATTCGATTTTCTCTGGCGGGCCAAAGCGGCCCGGCTGATTGCACAGACGAAGCCCGCGCGGGTGCTTGATCTGGCCACCGGCAGCGGCGATCTGGCACGGGCTTTGCGCCGCGCCTGTCCGTCCGCGCAGATCGTCGGCGCGGATTTCTGCCTTCCCATGTTGCAGGTGGCACACGGAAAAAACGTGCCGTCCCTGGTGCAGGCCGATGGATTGCGGTTGCCTTTTCGTGACCAATCCTTCGATGCCCTCACGGTCGCTTTCGGCTTGCGCAACATGGCTTCGTGGGACGGAGCGCTGCGCGAAATGCACCGCGTCCTGCGTCCGGGCGGAATGGTGCTGGTGATGGATTTTGCCCTACCGGATTTTCCGCCGCTGCGGGCGATCTACCGCCGCTATCTCCACCATGTCCTGCCCGCCTTCGCGGCGGCGGTCACGGGGAACAAAGAGGCTTACGAATATCTCGGCGAGTCCATCGAATCATTTCCCCGCGGGGTGGAAATGCGCACGCTGATTGAAGGCTGCGGGTTTACCGGTGTACAGGCGAGGCCGCTTTGCCTCGGCGTGGCCTGTATCTACACCGCGCATCGCGGGAAGTCGGGTTAGAGAAAAACATCCTGCCCGTTCTCACGCCCTGCCCAACGCCGGACACGGAAAATGTGGGCCGGGCGGGTATGGGGATTGAGCGAGATGAAATTCCGTTCGCCGGTCCAGGTGAAGCGTTCGCCGGTTAGCAGGTCTTCGACTTGATAGGTCTCGCTGGCGCCGATTCCGAAATCGGCCAGCGGCACGCGCACGAAGGAGGTTTGCGGATTGTAAGGATCAACGGTGATGGCGATAAGGAGGAGATTGTCGCCGGCAGCGGTCGTCTTGCTGAAGAAAAGGATGCTGTCGTTTTCGGCCGGATGGAAACGCAGGTTGGCGTATTGCTGGAGGGCGCGGTTTTCGCGGCGGATGGTGTTGAGCCGGGTGATGATGTCCTTGATGTGGCCCGGCGCGTTCCAGTCGCGGCCCTTGAATTGGTACTTCTCCGAATCGAGGTATTCCTCCTTGCCGGGGATGGGTGTTGCCTCGCACAACTCGAAGCCGCTGTAGATGCCGTAAACGGGTGAGAGCGTGGCGGCGAGGATGGCGCGGATGAGGAAACCGGGACGTCCACTTTGCTGGAGCATCACGGGAAGGATGTCGGGCGTGTTGGTGAAGAAATTCGCCCGGAAATAATCCTTCATTTCCGTTTGGGTCAGCTCGGTGAGGTATTCGGTGAGTTCGTACTTCGAGTTGCGCCAGGTGAAGTAGGTGTAGCTCTGGGTGAAGCCGGCCTTGGCCAGCGTCTGCATCATTTTGGGCCGGGTGAACGCTTCGCTGAGAAAGATGGCGTCGGGGTAGGTTTCGTGGATGTCGCCGATGAGCCATTCCCAAAACGAGACGGGCTTGGTGTGGGGATTATCCACGCGGAAAATGCGCACGCCGATCTGACACCAAAAGGCAATGACGTCGCGCATCTCGCGCCAGAGGCCTCGCCAGTCGGGGTTGTGGAAATTCAGAGGGTAAACGTCCTCGTATTTTTTCGGCGGATTTTCGGCGTATTTGATGGTTCCGTCCGGGCGCTTAAAGAACCAGTCGGGGTGAGCCTTGACGTAAGGATGGTCGGGTGAGCAGTTGATGGCAAAGTCGAGGGCGATTTCCAGGCCGCGCTTTTTGACCTCGCCGACCAGCCAGGAAAAATCCTCCAGGGTGCCGAGTTCGGGTGCGACGTCCTTGTGTCCGCCGCCGTTGACGCCCTGGCGGGAATTGCCGATGGCGTAAGGGACGCCGGGCTCGCCGGGTTCACATTTCAGGGAGTTGTTACGGCCCTTGCGGTTGGTTTCGCCGATGGGGTGAATGGGCGGAAAATAGATAACGTCGAAGCCCATGGCTTTGGCGTCGTCGATGCGGCCGAGGCAGTCACGGAAAGCCGAGCCGCTGTCGGGTTTGCCCTCGGCGGAGCGGGGGAAAAATTCATACCACGCAGCGAAGACGGCCCGCTCGCGATCGACCCAAAGCGGCAGGGCCGGGGTGTATTCGGTGGAGAGAGAGCGATCGGGCCACACGCGCATGAGGGCGGTGAGTTCCGGCGAGGCGGCAATCTGACTTGTGGAGTCAGCATCGGCTTCCTGAAGCTTGGCGGCAAGCACCTTGAGCTTTTTGGCATCGGGCGACTTGCCCGCCCGGGAAGCGGCAGCTGAAATAAGGGCCGCGCCTTCAAGCGTTTCGCTCCGCAAATCGCGGATGCCCCCTCCGAATTTTTTGCGAATCTCTTCCTGCCAGGAGGCGAACGCATCGCCCCAGGCCTCGATGGTGTACTCCCATTTGCCCTCACCCGAGACGGGAAACACTCCGCGCCAGCGGTCGTTGATCAGCGGCTGCAGGGGCGTCTCCGTCCATTGCGCTGCGCCCGCAGGCCGGTATTTCAGGAGCGCGAGAACGACGTCGTGGCCCTCCTTGAAAATGTCAGCTTCGACCACCAGATCCTCTCCGGCGGCGCGCTTGACGGCATAGCGCCCGTGGTCGAGCTGCGGGGCGATGTTCTGAATGATAACCGTCTCCGCGTCGCTCAAGCTCATGGCAGCACGTCGAGCAGGGCGACAAAGTCATCCAATCCATCAAGGCGGGCCGCCACTTCCCGAAGGGAACGACGGGCGGCGGGAATATGGGCGAGAAAATCGGCGCGGCCCTTTTGGATTCCGAGAAATCCGTACGCACCCAGAGCCTGCATGAGCCGCTGGAGGGCGCATTGATAAAAAACCGCATCGAAGTCCGGCGCAATTTCCATTCCGGCCCGCCGGGCCACGCGTTTGTAGTGCTCGAGCAAAATGTCGCGCTCGTCGCCCGAGAGTTCGACGTAGGGATCGTAAAGCAACGATGCCACATCGTATTGGGCGAGACCCGGACGCATGCCCTGGAAATCAATGAGCCAGGCCGTGCCGTCGCGGATCATCACGTTCTGCGACTGAAAATCGCGGTGAACCAACACGCGCGGCAGGGCGGAGAGTTCCGCCGCGATGCTTTGCAGCGCCGGCAGGGTGGAGTACCGCTGCACCATCCTTTCATCGAGCCCGAAGTGCCCCCGCAGACAATTCTCGAAGAAGTAGCTCTGCTCCCAGAGATAAAGCTGTTCGCTGAATTCGCGCTCGAGGCTCAGCCGCGAACCGTCCAACCGCCTCGTGGCCGCGGTGTGAAGTTTGGCCACTTCCAGCAAGGTGGACTCGTAGAGCGGCCGGCGTTGCTCCCAGGGGGCCTGCCGGAAAAGCCACAAGTCGTCCTCCCCCAGATCCTGCATCCAAATCAAACCCTCAGCCGCGTCGTGAAAATGAATCCTGGGCACATTGACCCCGGCCCCGGCCAGGAATTGCGCGATGTCCACATAGTGCCGGTTTTCCTCCTTCTGGCCAGAGTATTTCACCACGATCATGGAACGATCTTCTCCACAGCGGATGCGGTAAAACTTGCGCTCGGAGCCGCCTTTTTCCAAGGCACGAACCTCGAACTCGTCCACCGCATAGGCCGGGAAACGCTCAAGGGTCTGATTGATGACGTTATTGGGCAACATGGTTAAATATCAGCGGCGCGCAGAATCCCTTCCGCGCGCCGTCCATCCCGCACGATACAGTTCTCCAAGCGGGAACGGGAAGCGATTTTCGCATTCTCCCACACGATCGAATCGGTCAGCCGGGTCCCCTCCCCGATCTCCGCCCCGGGCCCCACTGCACAAACGCCCTCAAACGAAACCCCCTCCCCGATTCTGGCTTCGGGATGGACTGCCAGCGGCCACGGCCGGTCGAGCGGATAGGACAGCCCGGCCCCGGAAGCGAAAAGCTGATGCGCCTGAAAATACGATTCGCGCGTGCCCAGATCGAACCAAAGTCCTTCGTCGAGGACGATCCCTCCGATGCGTTCGCCCGCCTGCATCATTTTCAAAAAGACCGGAATAATCGAAAGAATTTCTCCCGCCGGAATATGGGTGAAAATCGCAGGCGAGAGAACGTAGATCCCGGTAAAGAGAAAGGCCGGTTCGTTCCGTCCTCCCAGGCGCGCCCCGATATCCGTGATCCTTCCGGACTG
>JBMOHI010000232.1:0-4308 GCA_049317925.1 Terrimicrobiaceae bacterium | reverse complement strand
AACTCTCCACCCTCAACGCCTAAACCACCACCATGCCCATCCAAGTCCGTATCCCCACCCCGCTCCGTAAACTCACCGGAGAAAACGAAGTCGTCACCGCCGAGGGCGGAACCGTCGGCGCCATCCTCTCCAGCCTGGATTCCACCTATCCCGGCCTCATCGAACGCATCTGCGACGAACAGGGCGCCGTCCGCCGCTTCGTGAACGTTTTTCTAAACGACGAGGACATTCGTTTCCTTCAGGAAAAAGAAACCCCGGTCAAGGACGGCGACGAGATCAGCATCGTCCCCGCCATCGCCGGCGGCTAGGTTCTCCCGGAAGGCAACCGGAGAACGAAGAGATTTGTTTCTTTGTGATCTGCGTTACCTTCTGTGAGATTCCGATTTTCTCATGACTCTCACCGACGACCAAAAATCCCTCATCCTCCGCTGGATTGAAGAAGGCGCAGGTCCTTCCGACATCCAGAAACGCCTTAAGGAAGAGTTTCAAATCTCGATCACCTATCTGGAGACCCGTCTCCTGGCCGATGACCTGAAACTGAACTTCAAGGAACCTGAGCGCCCAGTCGAACCGCCTCCGCTTCCGGTCGAAGAGCCCGTGGCCGCCCCCGGAAAAGTCTCCGTCACCATTGATCAAATCACCCGCCCCGGTGCCATGATCAGCGGGAGGACCACCTTCAGCGACGGCCAGACCGCTGCCTGGTATCTCGACCAGACCGGACGCCTGGGCCTCGATGCCACCACGCCGGGCTACCGTCCTTCCCAGCCCGACGTGATCGCTTTCCAGACCGAGTTGGAAAAACTCGCCCGCGCCCAGGGTTTGTAGCCGGGCGAGCACCGGCAGCGAGGGCGTCGCGCGCCGTGTGACGAAATATTCACCATTCGTCGATTCACCGGAGAGAAAGCTCCGGTACGTTTCTGGCATGAGTTTTCATACTGCCGAAGTTTCCGCGCCCATCCTCGGGCGCCCAACCCCAGCACCAAGGGCGTCCCGGAGGTGAAGTACGATTACCACAAACCCCGCCCGCGCGGTCACGCCCGTTACGGCAGCTGGAAGGAAACCCAGCGCCTAAACCTTATGCTCCTCCTTGGTGGCGGCGCCATCATTGGTGTCGTGCTCTTTCTCTGCCTGACCCGGTAATCCCCATGCCCGCTCGCCGCCCCCAACAGCAACCCCACTCGACCCGCCCGAAATACAATCGCATGCTTGCCCAAGATCCCACCCGCCAAATCAGCACGCAACACATCGGCGGGCTGTCAGCCATCCTTGACGCAGACGTCCAGCTTGTGATCTGGAAGCGCCGCCTGCCGGCCGAAATCCAAACCGAAATGACCATGCTGGCGGAGTTAGGAACCGCCGCCTCGTTTATCGCGCTGGCGACCGACCCCGTCGATCGCATCCGGCACCAACTCGGCAAGGCGAAAATCCGCTCCCAGTTTTTGCAACACGAACTCAGCCTGCTCGTCACGGCCTTCGGCGAATTGACCAACTTCGCCCGTGTGCGCGTCTGGCTCGGGCCGGCGGGAGATTTGATCGACCGCGATCTGGCGACGAACCAGCACCGGCTACTCTGTTCCTACAGCGGGCCGGGCCTGCTCCTGCCCGCCAGCCAGCCGCGCAGTTCCGTCACGGCCGCGGCGGGCCAGGGCGATCCACTTCCGCAAAGTCTCCGCATGTTTTCCGCTAGTTCCTTGCGAACACTCGGTGCCGGACAAGCCGTTTTGTGGAAGCAGGGCGGTTCCTTGTCGTGCCTGGTCACCCCGCTACCCGCCGTGTCCGGCTCGCTGCTCCTGGGCCTCGATCGAGCGGGCTAGATTACTTCCGGCGCTTCGGCAGATTGAACAATCCGGGCTTCTGGCCGGGTTTGCGCTGATCCACCGCAAGTTTTTCTTCAGTGTAACGGGCCAGACGGACGAAGGGTAGGCCGATGAGGAGATAGATGGCGGCGATGAGAAGACCCGTGCCGAAATAATCGAAAGTCTGCGTGGCAATACGGTTATAGGCTCCGGTGAGGTCCAACAGCGTCACCATCGATACCAGCGACGAATCCTTGAGCAGGGAAATGAAGTCGTTGGTCACCGGAGGAAGAACCAGCCGGAAGGATTGGGGAATCACGATATGGAAAAGGCCCTGCCGGTGGGTCATACCCAACGCACGGGCCGCTTCCATTTGTCCGCGGGGTATGGCCAGCAATCCCGCGCGGTAGTTTTCCGCCTCATACGCCGCATAATTCAATCCCAAGCCCAGAACCCCGGCAATAAAGGGCGAGAGTTTGATTCCCACGGCCGGCAATCCATAGAAAATGATGTAGAGCTGGATGAGCAAAGGCGTCCCCCGGATGATCTCGATGTAAAGCATGGCCAGCCAGCGCATGGGCCAAGGGCCGAAGACCCGCATGACAGCAAGTGTGAATCCCACGCTGATTGCCAGAATCATGCCGGCGATCGAAACCTCCAAGGTCAGGACGGCGGCCTTGAGCAACAGCGGCCAGTATCCGGCGTAACGTTGCATCCGGGTCCAGAAGGTGGCCTGCTCGCCGTGGGCGGCCACGAACGCCTTATACTCCGTATCGGGAAGGGACGGTGCCTCGGGCTGACCGAGCGCACCCGCCACCACCGGAGTCCAAAGTCCCCAGCGCGAGAGGATGTCCCGCATTTCCCCGCTGGCAATCACTTCCGCCAGAGCCGTGTTGATCTCTTTCTGCAGAGCGGTGTTTCCCTTCTTAATGGCGATGCCATAGCTGATCTGTCCGAAAGGCGGTCCCGTGAATTGCAGGTTGGGATTCGGCGCGGCGTAGTATTTGGCAATGGGATAGTCGAGCAGGACGCCGAAAATCCGCCCGTTGGCGGTATCCTGATAGGCATTGACCTCCTCATCGTAGGTCTTGGCTTCCACTCCGGGAATCTTCTCCAGCATCTCCAGGGCCGCCGTTTGATCAAGGGTGCCAATTTGTTTGCCCTTGAGTTCGTCGAGTGAGCTGATGGGCGGAGTGCCCTTCCGGACGACAAGCTGCTCGAACGTCACGTAGTAGGGATTCGAGAAAAGGACTTCCCCTGCCTTATCCGGAGTGATCTCGATGCCACAGATGACCACGTCATACAAATCGCGTCCGAGACCGGGAATGAGACCGTCCCAATCGTTCTGGACAAACTTGGGTGTCCGGTCCATGCGCCGGGCGATGGCCGTGATGATCTCGTATTCGAACCCGGTCAGTTTGTTGTTCGCATCGAAGAACGCAAAGGGAGCATTGCTATCGGGATCGGCGGCCCAGCGCAGAACCGACTCCGCCGCCTGGGCTCCCGTGGCCAGCAGGAGTCCGAGAAAAATGGCGAGCTTCCTCATCAGATGAACCTCCGGAGAAACTGGCGGGTGCGTTCGTCCTTGGGATTCGTGAAGATCTCGTCCTCGTCCGAAATCTCCACGATGTGACCGCCTTCCATGAAAACGATGTAGTCGCTGGCATCTCGGGCGAATCGCATCTCGTGGGTGACCACGATCTGGGTCATGCCCTCGGCGTCGAGGTCCTTCATGACCTTGAGCACTTCATCCACCAACTCCGGATCAAGCGCGCTGGTGGGTTCGTCGTAAAGCATCACCTTCGGATTCATGGCCAGCGCGCGGGCGATGGCGGCACGTTGTTGCTGGCCGCCGGACATCTGGGCGGGATAGCGGTCGGCAAATTCGCTGCCCAAACCGACCTTCTCCAGGAGACGGCGTCCGTTGGCTTCGGCCTCCTCACGTTTGGCCCCATGAACGATCATGGGCGCGAGCATGGTGTTTTCCAGAACGGTGCGGTGCGGGAACAAATTGAACTGCTGAAAAACCATGCCGACGCGCTGGCGGAGTTCATGAGCCCGCGTTTGAATATCTTTCGGCGGCGCATCCTCCAGGCCCTGGCAATCAATGGTCACCCCGGCGATGGAAATCCGGCCGGCATCGGGGATCTCCAGAAAATTCATGCAGCGCAGCATCGTGCTTTTGCCGCAGCCAGATGGACCGATGATGGAAACCAAGTCACCCTCTTCGACATCAAGGCTGACACCTTTGAGGATCGGATTGTCGTCAAATCGCTTGTGCAGATTGAGAACAGAGAGCAACGGCACCGACATGGAAACAATCGGTCTCAGGAAATCGCGCCAAAGGCAATAGAGGAGCCCCCGCGTCGTGTGACGAAATCGTTGCGGCGGGCGCCCGTCAGACAGCCTACCGCATGAAGAGATAGGCGAGGACGCCGAGAATCGCGCCACCTGCCACGAGCATCGCAATCACAAGGACCCAATCCCGACGGCGGCTGCTGTACCGCCCCTT
>JBMOHI010000231.1:0-4338 GCA_049317925.1 Terrimicrobiaceae bacterium | reverse complement strand
ACTCACCGCCTTGCATCCCGATGGCAGCCTCAAGCTCAGCCAGGCCGGTGTGCCCATCCCGACCTATACCAACACCGACATCACCGAGCTGGCCCGTGTCTTTACCGGATGGAGCTTCAGCAAGCGCCACGGCTCAGCTCCAGGTTATGTCATCCAGGACAACACGAACTTCTTCCAAAGCGCGGGGAATCGCTATTTCCAGGCCTCCTGGCTAAATCCGATGAAGAATTTTCCGACCTACCACGACACCGGCGCGAAAGTCGTCCTGGGTAGCGCAATTCCCGCGGGTCTCGATGGTGAGGCGGATCTGGATGCTGCTCTCGATATTTTATTCGCGCACCCCAACGTCGGCCCTTTCATCAGCCGGCTCCTCATCCAGCGCTTGGTCACGTCTAATCCCAGCCCCGACTACATTTATCGAGTCGCCCAGAAATTCGCCGACGACGGCACCGGCGTCCGTGGAAACATCGGCGCGATGGTGCGGACCATCCTCCTCGATCCCGAAGCCCGAAATCTTAGCATTGCGAACTCGGTCAGCTACGGAAAGCAGAAGGAACCCATGGTGCGTTATGTGCAGATCCTTCGCGCCTTCGCCGCCGCCTCCAGCCTCCCGCTCTCGGATCTTTCCGCAGTTGGCTACCCGGCGGAGCAATTGAACAATTTCCCCGCCGGCGCCACCCGCATGCGCTACCAAGTCACCGACACGAATCTCGGGCAGACCGCGCAGGGTGCCCCCACCGTCTTCAACTGGTTCTCTCCCGATTACAGCCCGGGCGGAGCCATCGCCGCCGCCGGCCTGGTCGCTCCGGAAATGGAGATCACCAACGAGACCCTCGTCGCCCAAGCCATCAACTACAACTACACCGTCCTCAACACCACGAACGGACAGAGCACCTCCACGCTCTTCGGATCAGCCACCACCCTCGATGATGTCCGCATCTCGCGCGTTCCGTGGGAAGCGTACTATCAATCGGAAATCACAGCCGGAAAGACCGTGACCGAGGCGGTGACCTCGGTGGTGGATCGCCTCGACCTCCTTCTCATGTCCGGCCGTTTCAAGCTCAAATACGCCGGCGCTCCGCTCCCCAATCCGCGCAGCAGCACCATTGCTGCCGCAGTCAGCGCCACCACCACCAGCGACCGCATCATCAATATCATGTACCTTCTCTGCAACTCCCCCGAGTTCCTTCACCAGAAATAGCCGTCCGTCCCATGAAAAAATCCAACGACCGCGATCTGCTCCTGAGCCGCCGGGCCTTCATCCGGCAATCCTCCTGCGCCGCGCTCGGCATCACCGGAGTCGTCAACACCCTCGCACATCTCACCCTCACCCGCGCCGCTCTCGCCCAAGTTACCGCCCCCGCCGACTACAAAGCCCTCGTCGTCGTTTTTCTCTACGGCGGAAATGATTCCAATAACGTCCTGATCCCCCGGCTCGGCCATCCCGCCTACGCCGATTACAAAACCCATCGCGGAATCCTCGGCATCCTCGATCCCAACGATCCCGCCTACGTCGCGGGCAGGCCCGCCTCCATTGCCCTGACCGGCGAAGGTGCCGGCTACGGTGTTCATCCCTCCCTTCAGCCTGTGGCCGACCTCTTCAACAGCGGCGAACTCGCCTTCGTCGCGAACGTCGGAACTCTCGCCTTCCCACTCACTCGGACCCAATACCTCGCCGGTTCCGTGCCGCTCCCCTTCCAGCTCTTTTCCCACTCCGACCAGCAAATCGAATGGCAAAGTTCCGTCGCCGACAAAGCCTTCCAGTCCGGCTGGGGCGGCCGCGTGGCCGATCTTTTGAAGCAGGAGGGCTACTCAGGCGACAAAGTCTCCCTCTCGGTCACGATCTCCGGCATCAACAGCCTGCAAGTCGGTTCCGATGTCGTGCAATATACCGTTAGCCCCTCCGGTGCCGTCACCCTCGGAGGCTTCGGTTCCAACTACAGCTCCGCCAAAAATGCCGACGGCAGTTACAAAACCAGCAGCACCGGACAACGCCTCAAAGCCTTCGACGAGATCACCGCCTTCACCCATCAACATCTCCTCGAGGACGGCTACAACCAGATCGTGCGCCGCGCCCGCGCAGGCGAAGCCATTGTCGGCAGCGCCTTCACCGCCGCGGCCCAGCAAGGCGTGAACCTCGACACCCTCTTTGCCGGTGCCACCAGCTCCCTCGGCACCCAGCTCAAGACGGTGGCCAAGCTCATCGCCGGACGCGATGCCCTCGACAATCGCCGACAGATTTTCTTCTGCAGCGTCGGCGGCTACGACACCCACTCCGACCAACTCGCCTCCCAGGCCAACCTCATGGGCGAACTCGGCAGCTCACTCAAAGCCTTCTCCGACTCTCTCATCGCCCTCGGAGTCAACGACAAGGTCCTCACCCTTAGTCATTCGGATTTCACCCGCACCTTCACGCCGAACGGTGTGGATGCCGCTGCCGGATCCGACCACGCCTGGGGTGGCCACCATGTCGTCATGGGGGGGCCTGTGAATGGCGGCAAAATCTACGGCACATTTCCGAGCCTCAAAGTCGGCATGGACCAGGACGCCGGAACCACCCGCGGCCGCTGGATTCCCACCACCTCCGTGGACCAATATGCCGCCGTCGCCGCCCGCTGGATCGGAGTCGAAAGCAGCGCCCTGTCGGCCATCTTTCCCAACCTCGGCCGCTTCGACGACCCCTTCAGCGCCGGCGCAAACCTCGGCTACGTCAGCTTGGTGTAATCCACTGGAGCGACCTGTTTGACCAAATTTCATGACACTGTGAGCAAACGCGCCCTTCTTACCATCGTCGGTGCGACCGTGTTTCTGCTCGGCAGTTACCTTTTCCTATGGCAGGACGCCAAGCCCCCGGGGAAGAAATCGCCCGCCCCATCCACCCCACCGCCTCAGGCAACTGTCCGCTCCACCGTCGTCCCAGGCCCCGCCCCGCGGGCCACCTCCGTCACCGCAGCCTCGCCCGCCTCCATCCCATACCCGCTTCCCTCTTCTGCCCCGATCGCCCCGCAAGACACCCCTGCCAGAGCCGTTTCACCGCCGACTCCAGTCACCTCCGAGAGCGCCACGGTTGCCGGGATAACCAGTGACGGCTTCCGCCTCCTGCCCGGCGGCGAGGACATCGTACGCAACCTCAACAGCAACACCGTCGCCCCCGCAGACGATCTCGATATCCTGGCCGAGGTACTCACCACCTACCGCGGAATTTTTGGTCAGAATCCCCCCGGCGGCGAGAACGCCGAGATCACTGCCGCCCTTGTCGGCCGCAACCAGAAGCAACTTGCCATCCTTCCCCCCGACAGCCCCGCCCTCAACTCCGCCGGCGAACTCATTGACCGGTGGGGCACACCCTATTTTTTCCATCCCGTCACCCGCACAACTATGGAAGTCCTCTCCGCCGGACCCGACCGCACCCTCTGGACCGCAGACGACGTCGGCACCCTCGATCCCGCCCTCGTCCCCAACGCTCAGCCTCCGGAATAACGCTTGAGAGCAGGGAGAAGATGAAGAGCGAGGTCCGTCGCATTACGTATTGACCGACCTCCAATGCGTCAGTGCGGGTGTCCTTTTACCAAGGGCTTTCTGCGGCGCTCAGTGCCGAGTTCGAAAGGGCTGGGAAAGTATCCGAGACGCGAGTTGCGTCCTCGAAAACGGGCTGGCCTTCTGGGTTTGCGGCGATCAGCTTCTTAAGTGTGCCGCTCTCAATTCCCTCCCGATCGCTGAGCTTCTCTGAGGCTCGCCGGCTCCTGCTCCGCTCCGGAGTTGTGATTCTGCTCCTTGCCGGGTGCGGAACGAATGCTCCCTCGAGTGCATTCGTTCCATCGCCGCCCGAAGTTCGCTTGGTCGAGTTAATGGCCCAGCGTTTGGAACTGGCCCGCCATGTGGCCTGGGCAAAGTTTCAAAACGACGCCAAGGTCAGCGATCCCAAGCGGGAATCCGAGTTGTTGGCTGCGCTGGAGTTGCAAGCCAGGGATACCGGCTTGCCGGAAGAGATTGGGCGGAATTTTTTCCAAGCGCAGATCGCCGCATCGCGGCAGGTGCAGGAAAAATTGATTTCCCATTGGAAACGGGGAGGGACTTTGCCGGCGATTCCGCCGATGGATCTGCGGAGCGATATTCGCCCCAGATTGGACGCGATCAGCCAGGAACTCTTACGTGACCTGGCGGTGATCGGGAAAACGCCGTTCCAACCCGGTTTGTCCGGTTACGCGGAACAGACTCTTGTGGCCCGGGGCTTTTCGCGTTCCATCGCGAGGCAAGCGGCGGCACCGCTGCGGGTCCGTTAGGAAAAAACGCCCAGACTCGCCAGCGTCCGGCGGTCCAGAACGCCGGTCACCGGCA
>JBMOHI010000230.1:0-4357 GCA_049317925.1 Terrimicrobiaceae bacterium | reverse complement strand
TCGCCCATGATGTCGCCCTGGAATTCGTCCGGGGTGATGTTTTCCACCTTCATGATCGGTTCCAGCAGGATGGGCTTGGCTTTTTTCACGCCGTCCTTGAAGGCAAAGATGGCCGCCATTTTGAAGGCAAGTTCGTTGGAGTCCACGTCGTGGAAGCTGCCGTCCACGATGTCGATATGGACATCAATGACCGGATAGCCACCGACGACACCGTTGAGCACGGCTTCGTTGAGACCCTTGATGACGGGCGGGATGAATTCCTTGGGAATGGCGCCGCCGACGATTTTGTTTTCGATGGTGATGCCCTTGCCGCGTTCGTTCGGGGCGATCTTGACCACGACGTGTCCGTATTGGCCGCGTCCGCCGGATTGCTTGACCAGCTTGCCCTCGCCGTCGGCGGGAGAAAGGATGGTTTCCTTGTAGGCGATCTGCGGCTTGCCGGAATTCGCCTCGACCTTGAACTCGCGCATCATGCGGTCGCGGATGATTTCCAAGTGCAACTCGCCCATACCGGCGATGATGGTCTGGCCGGTTTCCTCGTTGGTGTGAACGCGGAAGGTCGGATCTTCCTCAGCGAGACGCTGGAGGGCGATGCCCATTTTCTCCTGGTCCACCTTCGTCTTGGGCTCGATGGCCATTGAGATAACGGGATCAGGGAAGGACGGCGGCTCGAGCAGGATCGGATGATCCTCGTCGCAGAGCGTGTCGCCGGTGGTGATATTCTTGATGCCCACGATGGCGGCGATGTCACCGGAATAGCAGGTGTCGATGTCCTCGCGCTTGTCGGCTTGGATCTGGATGAGCCGGCTGATGCGCTCGCGCTTGTTGGTGCGGGGATTGTAAACGGTGTCGCCCTTGGAGAGCTTGCCGGAATAAACGCGGAAGAAAACGAGCTTGCCGACGAAGGGATCGCTCCAGAGTTTGAAGGCGAGTGAACAAAATTTCGCGTTGTCGTCCGAGGTGACTTCCATCGGCTCGAGATTGTCGGGGTTCAGACCCTTGGCGGCCGGAATGTCGAGCGGGCCGGGCAGGTAGTCCACCACGGCATCGACCAGATATTGCACGCCTTTGTTTTTGAAGGCGGAGCCGCCCGCGACGGGCACGAACTTATTGGCGATGGTCTGGCGGCGGATGGCGGCCTTGAGCTGCTCCTTGCTGATCGGTTTTTCCTCGAGGAAAAGCATGCCGATTTCCTCGTCGAGGTCGCACATTTGATCAATCAGATCCTGATAGGCCTTCTCCGCGATTTCCTTGTGGTCGGCGGGAATCTCCTCAACTTTGTACGTGGAACCCTGCTGGCCGTCTTCGACGTAGATAACGGCTTTTTGATTGAGCACATCAATCTGTCCGGTGAGGTAATCTTCGCGGCCCAGCGGAATGAGAACGGGCCAGGCGTTGGCGCCGAGTTTGTTGCGCATGCTGTCCACGGCAGCGTTGAAGTCCGCGCCGGTGCGGTCCATTTTGTTGACGAAGGCGATGCGGGGCACGCCGTATTTGGTGGCTTGGCGCCAGACCGTTTCCGATTGCGGCTGCACGCCGGCCACGCCACAGAAGACGGCAATGGCACCGTCGAGCACACGCAGCGAACGCTCCACCTCGGCGGTGAAATCCACGTGGCCGGGGGTGTCAATAATGTTCACCCGCATCTTGATGCCTTCGTAGGCCTTGTAGATGCCTTCCTCTTTGCGCTGCATCCACGAACAGGTGGTGGCGGCCGAGGTGATGGTGATGCCGCGTTCGCGCTCCTGCTCCATCCAGTCGGTCACGGTGGTGCCTTCATGCACCTCGCCGATCTTGTGGATCATGCCGGTGTAGAAAAGAATACGCTCGGTCAGCGTGGTTTTGCCGGCGTCAATGTGCGCGGCGATGCCGATGTTACGGGTGCGTTCGAGCGGGAACGCGCGATTGGGAGAGTTGGGATTGGCGGACATAAAGGATTTGGCTTTTTTCCGCGGCCGGAAACCGGCGGCGCGGGGATGGCAACCTAGAGGAGAGGCTGGTCAGGGCAAGAGAAAACTGACGCGGCCTGCCGGGATTCCGGCCATGCCGTCCAAACCCCGCCGGTTCAGCAAAACCGGTCTTCGGCGTTGCTTTCCGGCGTTACTTTTGGCCGGCCTCCGCGCGGAGCTGGCGTTCGGCCTCGACCCAATCGCCGTGTTCGTCCCCATCCCTGCCATCAGCCTGACGGCGCTCGGCGATGAAATAGGCCCGCAGGGCGATGTCCTCATTAGTGATGACTTTCGCGGTCTTCTTTTTCGCGGGCTTGGGTGCTTTGGGTTTGGCGACCGCCGCCTTGCCGGCTGCTGCCAGCGATTTGGCCGCGGTTTTCACCTTTTTCTTAATCTTCTTCTCCACGTCTTTTTCCTTGTTTTTCTTTTTCGACATAGCGGTCGTTGGTTCGTGGTTATTACCCTCCCGAACTCCCCGCTTGGCAAAATAAATCTTCAAAATCTTTCCCGAAAAATTATGCTCTGCCCATGACCGCTTTTCTCCTGCGCTGGTTCATCACCACAATTGCGGTCTTTGTCGCAGAGCGGCTCATCCCCGGCATTGCCTGCAACGGCTGGGAAACATTGCTCGGTGCGTCGCTTCTTCTCGGCATCATCAACGCCTTCATCCGCCCCGTTCTGCTTCTGCTCAGCCTGCCCTTCATCATTGTGACCATGGGCATCTTTATTTTCGTCATCAATGCCCTCCTTCTCCTTCTGGTTTCAAAAATCATTCCCGCCTTCCAGGTGGACGGCTTCTGGAGCGCATTCTTCGGCGCCATCATCATCAGCATCGTGAGTTGGGCGTTGAGCCTGTTTTTCCGCGGTAGCGACGGAAAAATTTACCCCATCACTCATCATACCTCCGTCAAGAAGGCCCGGGCGCGCGTGATCGAATGATATCGAAGTTGGAAGTGGGAGGTCGGAAGTCGGAAGTGGAAAGAGCGCCGGCCCCGCGAGGATTTCTCCTTCCGACTTCCGACTTCCCACCTCGCACTTCCTTATGACCTATTGCCTGAGTTTGCACTGTTGCGAAGGCCTTGTCTTTCTGTCCGACTCCCGCAGCAGCGCCGGTGTGGACAACATCACTATCCACCCGAAAATGCGCGTGTACGAACGCCGCGGCGACCGCGTGCTGTGCCTCCTCAGCTCCGGCAACCTCTCGATTACCCAATCGGTCAGCGCCCTCATTGACCGCGACCTCGAAAAATCCTCCAGTCACCCCGATCTGCCCAACCTCCTCAATCAGTCCAATCTCTTCGACACCGTCCACTACGTCGGCGGCCTCATCCGCGAGGTGCAGAATCGGGACGCTGACGCTTTCCAGCGGGCCAATCTCAATTTCAATATCAACCTCATCCTCGGCGGCCAGATCGCCGGTCAGCCCCCGCAGATCTACCAGATCTATCCTGTTGGAAACGCCATCCACGACAGCCGCGAATCCCCGTTTTTACAAATTGGTGACCTCAAATACGGCAAACCCATCCTCGACCGCGGCTTCACCTACAACACGCCTTTGGCTGAAGCGGTCAAATTCGGCCTGCTCTCGCTCGACGCCACCGCCAAGAGCAACCTCTCCGTTGGCACACCTTTCGAGCTTTTCTGCTACCGCACTGACTCCCTCGAAGCCCGCCACCGCCTCAAATTCGAGGAGAACGACCCCTACCTCACCACCGTGCGCGAGCGCTGGCAAAGCGGCCTCATCCAACTTGTGCGCGACATCCCCGAGCTTGAGTCTCTGAAACCATGAGCTTTTTCGAACCCGGTCCCCCCCTGCGCGTCAAGATATGCGGCATCACCAACCCCGCCGACGCCGACACGGCCCTTGCCGCCGGAGCCGATGCGCTGGGTTTCAATTTCTACGAAAAATCCAAACGCTTCCTCGACTTCGAGGAAGCCCGCCCCTGGATCACCGCCCTCGCCGGCCGCACCATTCGCATCGCCGTCGTGGTCAATCCCACCGCCGAACTCCTCACGGATCTGCGTGAGTCCGGCAGTTTTGACGCCATCCAATTTCATGGCGACGAAACGCCGGAGTTTTGCGCTGCCGCCGGTTTTCCCTGCTGGATGCGCGCCGCCCGCGTGAAGGACCCCGCCGCCCTCGCCGCCACTCTCCGCTACGACACCCCGCACCTGCTTCTCGACTCCTGGTCTGCCACCGAATACGGCGGCACCGGCACGAGGCTGAACTGGGACATCGTGCGCGAGTTCGTCCTGGCCAACCCTGACCGCAAAATCATCCTCGCCGGCGGCCTCACGCCCAACAATGTCCGCGAAGCCGTCCGCATCGCCCGCCCGCACGGAGTGGATGTCGCCAGCGGCGTCGAACTCGAACCCCGCCGCAAAAACGAATACCTCATCCGCGAATT
>JBMOHI010000229.1:0-4359 GCA_049317925.1 Terrimicrobiaceae bacterium | reverse complement strand
CCGGGGATGCTCTCGAGTTTGTCGAGGGTGCCGCCGGTGATGCCGAGCCCGCGGCCAGAAACCATCGGGACCCAGAGTCCGTCACAAGCCAGCAACGGTGCGAGCACGAGGGAAGTCTTGTCGCCGACGCCGCCGGTGGAGTGTTTATCCACCTTGGGCGGCGAGCCGGACGGCCAGTGAAAGACGCGTCCGCTGTCGCGCATAGCGGCGGTGAGCGTCGCCGTTTCCACGGCGTCCAGGCCGCGAAAGTAAATCGCCATGGCCAGGGCACTCATCTGGTAATCGGGGATTTTGTCCGTGGCGAAGGCGTGAATGAAGGCGCGGATCTCGTCGTTGGTCAGCGTTCCGCCGTCCCGCTTGCGCTCGATGAGTTGCGGAATATGCACGATTCCATCTTGCCTGTGCGGGCTATCGGAATGAAGACATTTCCATGACTTTGCCGCAACTTCGTCAGGCTCTTCGTTCCGCCGCCCGGCCGGGGGACGCCGAGTCTGCGCGGCGGTTTTTCAAAACCGGCCCGGGCGAGTACGGCGAGGGTGACGTTTTCCTTGGTGTGCGGGTGCCGGACGTGCGCCGACTGGTGCGACAGACGGATGCGATCGCAATAACCGACCTTTTGGAATTGGTCCGTTCTCCCGTTCACGAGGAACGCCAGCTTGGCTTGCTGGCCTCGGTCCGCCGTTTTGAACAAGGCGACGGGCCGGTTCGCGGGCAAATTCTCCACCTGTATTTGCGCGAAACGAAGTTCATCAACAACTGGGATCTGGTCGATTGTTCGGCGCCGAACATCGTGGGCGGGTGGATGCTGGAACACCCCGCGGATCTCCCACGGATTTTCAAACTGGCCGGATCAAAAGACCTGTGGAAACGCCGGATCGCCATCATTTCCACCCTCGCCCTGATCCGCAAAGGCCGCCTGGAACCCACGGTGAAAATCTCCCGACTGCTGCTGGAGGACCGGCACGACCTCATCCATAAGGCGTCGGGATGGATGTTGCGCGAGGCGGGAAAAAGAGACGCCGGGGTTTTGCGCGATTTTCTCACCCGGCACGCGCATGCCATGCCGCGCACGATGCTGCGTTACGCCATCGAAAAGCTCCCACCCGCCGAACGCAAAAAATGGATGACGCGGTGAGTCAGCCTCGGGCGATTTCTCGATAAAGCGTGAGAAATTCTCTGGTCTGGCGTTCGAAGGTGTGTGCGGTGGCGAGTTTGCGCGCGGCGGTTGCCATGGGCAAACGCAGTTCAGGCTGAAGGAGCAGGTTCATCTTTTCCGCAAGGGCCGGAACATCGGCGGGGTTGGCCAGGATGTAGCCCTCGACGCCGTCGGTCATCATTTCCGAAACGCCGTTGTATCGCGTGGTGATGACGGGCAGCCCGCAAGCCAGCGCCTCGAGCACGACGAGGCTGCAGGGATCATACCACGTTGGATGCACATGCACATCGGCCGCTGCGTAATACGGGCGGACATCATCCACGGATTCCTGGAATGTGACCCGTTCGGACACGCCAAGTTTCTGGGTGAGCTTGAGAAAAGGTTTCGGCCTCTTGCCTCCCACAATCACCAGGCGGGCGGCGGCACCGCCGCTGGTCAGACGCGCGAAGGCCCGTATGGTAGCCTCGGCGTTTTTAAGCAGGAGATTGTGCGCAACGAGAAGGAAGAGCGTCTCATCATCGCGGCAGCCCAATTTGCGGCGCTGGACTTCACGCAGGCCGCGGCACTGGTCCGGCGCAAAGCGCTCCGTATCGACGCCGTTCGGAATCAGACGCATTTGTTCGACGGGCACGCCGTGAAGGGTCTGGAAATGGTCCCGCACCATGCGGGAAACCGCCACGATCACCGCCCCGGTGCAGCCGTGCTGGCGACGCTCGATTTCGGCCAGTTCGCGGTAGCGTTTCTCGCGCCAGAAACGAATCTGCCGCCAGCGCGGGATGCGCATGAGATTGTGTTCATGAAGCGCGCGGGTCGAACCGCCGTGCGGATGGAAGATATCAGCCCGCCAGCCGCAACCCATGTCATGGACCACATCGAACGACAATCCGCGCAGAGCCTCCTCCAAGGCGGCGGCCCGCTGGAGCGGCGATTTGGATTTTTCCACGCGGTGCAAAACAAGAGGAAGCCCGAGATCGGACGCGGGAAAATCGCAGGCCACGATATGGACCTCATGTCCGAGTTCCAGCAAGCACCGGGCAAACTGCCAGGTCCATTGCTCGAGTCCGCCGCGCTGCGGATCGAAGCATTCCAGCACGAGTGCGATTTTCATGGGCGATGGGAGGGAGATGAATTCCGGGAAGGATTCCGGCCCGCCACCTGCCCGAGCATTTCCTCAAGAATCTCCACCGTCCTCCCGGTTGCTCCGCGCGGGAGTTCTCCCCCCAACTGGATGCGAATCTCCTCGTAGCCCGCTTCCATCGATCGCCGCGCTTCGTCATTTTCGAGAAGATGGCGGACGGCGGCGGCGATGGTCTCCGTGCGGCAATTCAGGCCGAGAAGTTCGGGAACCAGCATACGCTGAAGAATGATATTCGGCATGGCGATGAAAGGGATGCTCTTCCACATCCAAAGCAAAACCCACTCGATCCGCGCGGCCCAGCCGAGGTCGTAGACGGTCACCTGCAGCGCTCCGGCCGCCACTGCCTCAAGAGTGGCGGAACCGGTCTTGACCACGGCGGCGTCGCACGCGCGCAACGCGTCGGCGGACCGGTCCACGAGAACTCCGACCTCCGGTGGAAAATACCGTCGCACCTTTTCCGCCAGCGGGCGGGGAACGGGAACGACAAACTTGATCGGGCCCTGCGCGGAAAGTGCCGCCGCGACTTCTGCCAGACGCGGACCCAGCACACGAATCTCGGAATCCCGCGAACCCGGCAGGAGGGCGATCAGTTTTTCCGCACCCTCCACTCCGAACTCCTTTCGCAAAGCCCGGCGGTCGCAAGGCTCCCTCATCAATTCCAAGAGAGGATGTCCCACCCACTCGGCCCGGCCGCCGGCTGCATTCAACCGGTCGGCCGACCAGGAAAACGGCGTGGCCACACGGGTGGCTTTGGGCGCAAACTGCAGTCCGGCTTTTCCCGTCCTTTGCCAGGAGCGCGGCGGAAAATAGTAGAGAACGGGTATGCCTTGTTTGTTAAAAAAGTCGAGCTGCCGGCAATTGAAACCGCCCCAGTCGCACAGCACGGCGGCGTCGATGGGATGAGCCCTCACGAACCGCCGCATTTTGAACTGCATCCAGCGGGCCCAAAAATAGATGCGGAAGACCACGGTGAGTCCGATCGCACTGCAGTTCGTGGTGTCGGCAATCCAGACCCCGCCGGTTTTTTTTGCGACTTCGCCCAACCGCTTCCCTCCCAGTGCATGGATCGTGCAGCCGGGATGGCGCTCTGCCAGGCCTTGGGCAAGGAGGGAGCTGTGGGCATCGCCCGATAAATCACCGGCCAAAAAAAGAATCGATCGGCGGTGGTCGGAGTCTCGCATGAAGATGGACGCACCCTTTATAGATCGGTCCGAACTCCGGGAAAGAAATTTGCGGTCTACCCCGGGTCGGGATCGCCCACGGCCACCCGGTGGGCAAACCATGTCAGGGGAACGGCCAGAATCAGCGCGCCCAGCAGATCGATCCAGGAATGATATCCGAGGAAGACGATGAGCCAGCCATAGAGGACGGCCAGCGGGATGGTGAGAAGGGCCGAACGGCGGTCCAACACGAAAAAGGAAGTGGCCACGGTGAAATAGAAGGCCATATGTCCGCTGGGAAAGTCCCCCAGCGTTTCCCACCAGTGAAACCATTGGTGAAGATGCGACAAAACGTAGGTGATCAGCAGCACCAGGCCGAAGCGGATCAGGAACACCTTCGCACCGCCGCGGTTTCTGAGTTTGACGAGACAGAAGCCCAGAAAAAGCCCGAGCAAAGCGGGATTCACGGCATCGGCTACGAAATCGAGTTGCTGGGGGGTCATACCGCCTCCGGCTCAGGGATTCGACTGCATGCACAGCATGAGCGAAAACGCGCTGGAATGCTGGCCGTTCTCGAGGCGCAGAAGGACGCGGTTGAGGCCCTTTTGAAAATGGACTTTGCGGTATCCCTCATTGGCCCGCCACGGTTTGTGTTGGGTGCCGCTGGCCCAGACGGGCAGGTTGTTGATCCAGATTTTGGAGTAATCATCACTGCCCATGGCAATCCAAAGATCGCGGGCCTCATCAAACCACAGTTCGGTGTAGGCGTAAAAAATTGCGTAACTTTGATCGCGCGGCGGGCGAACCATGGCTGAGGAATTCTGCACAAACTGCCAACTCACCACCCCGCCCTCGACCGGATAACTTGCATCGAGATCGATCACTGATTCCGGGGGGAACCGGGT
>JBMOHI010000228.1:0-4366 GCA_049317925.1 Terrimicrobiaceae bacterium | reverse complement strand
GTGCAGATTCCCGAGGTTCAGCGCGAGGTCAGCGAACTGCTGGCCGGTTCCATCGGGTAGTGCTACCATGGGCGGATGCCCGTGGATTTTCCTTTGTTCCTGGCGCCCATGGCGGGCGTGACGAATACCGTCTTTCGCCGTCTGTGCAAGGCGAAGGGCGCGGACGTCGTGACCACGGAGTTCGTTTCGGCCGAAGGCATCCTGCACCGCAACGCCCGCACAAAGTATTATCTCGAGTTCCATGAAGAGGAGCGGCCGGTGGGCGTGCAATTGTTTGGCGCAGAACCCGAGCGGCTCGCCAGCGCGGCCCGGGCTGTCATCGACTGGGTGCATCCGGATTTTCTCGACCTGAATTTCGGCTGCCCGGTCAACAAGGTCGTTTGCAAAAACGGCGGCTCGGCCTTGTTGCGCGATTGTCCTTTGCTGGCCCGCGTGGCGGAAGCGGTGGTGAAGGCGGCTGACCCCGTTCCCGTCACGGCGAAAATCCGCCTCGGGTGGGACCGGAATTCCATCAATGCGGTTGAGACTGCGAGTATCCTCGAGCAGTGCGGAGTGCGTCGCATCGCCGTGCATGGCCGCACCAAGGAGCAAGGGTACTCCGGTGAAGCGGATTGGGCGGTGATTGCGCAAGTGGCCGCCGCGGTGAAGATTCCTGTGATCGGCAACGGCGACATCGCGGGCGCGGACGATGTGTTGCAACGCCGCCGCGAAACCGGTGTGGCCGGCGTGATGATCGGGCGGGCCGCCATGTCCCATCCGTGGATTTTTTCCGAGATCCGCGCCGCTTTGGAGAACGGGGATGTTCCCCCGCCGCCGTCGCTGGAGGAGAAGTGGAAGTTCATTTGTGCGCATTGCGCGGCGGAAATCGCCTGGAGGGGCGACGAAATCATGGCCATGAGATCGATGCGCGCACGTCTGATGGCCTACACGCGGGGAATGCCGGGAGGGGCCCGTCTGCGCGAACGGTTATCCCACGTCGGCAGCCTGGCGGAATTGGAGGATATCGCCGCCCTCCACGTGGAATCTCAAGCGACTGGGACTATTCCAGCTTGAGGTTTTGCTGGCTCGGTGGCGGCACCAGGGCGTGGAGTTCCTTCATGCCGTTCTGCGGAAATAATGCGGTGTCCGTGACCGGATGATTGGTGGAGCGAAGATCGAAGGTTGCTTTCTTGCCATCCCGCACCGCGACCACTGAAACGCGGTCGCCTGAGGTCAGAAAAAACGAAGCATCGATGACATCCTCCACCCGGGAGATCTTGATGGCGCCGACCTGCAGGAGAATATCGCCATCCTTGAGGCCGGAAACCGCCGCGGGTGTGTCGGGACCCAGTTCTGCGATGCGCACGCGGGAGCCCTCTACTTCATCGGCCTGTTCCTCCACATTGACGCCCACCCAGCCATGGCGTGGCTCGCCGAAGCGGGCATAATCCATGCGGATTTTCTCCGCGGCCTCGATCGGCAGGGCGTAACACGCGCCTCCGCCTTCAATGCCGGAAAAGATGATGCCAACGACCTCGCCTTTCAGGTTGAGCAGCGGGGCTCCGCCGAATCCCGGCTCGACCGGAAGGTTGGCGCGGATGTGCGTGGTCATGAAATACCGTCCGAGAAACTTCCGGTCAAAGCCGCCCAGAATACCGAAACTCGGGGTGGCATCGAGATTCACCGGGAACCCGATGGCCATAAGCGGGGAGGCGAGGGAGAGTTTTTTACTGTCCCCCAACGGAATGAACGGCGAGGTGCAGTCTGCCTTGATCAGGGCGATCCCGCTGCGGGGGTCAGCCATCAACAGTTTGGCAGGGATTTTCCGTTCCCCCTGCACGATGAAGATCTCGTTGGCGTTGGCCACGATGTAGGCCAGGGTGTAAACCGTTCCGGCCGGATCGGCAAAAAAACCGCTGCCGCAAAGTTTCCCGTGCCGGTCATAGGCTTCCACCCGCACGGTGGCATCGCGCCGTTCCTCGAAAATCCGCCGGACTTCGGAGCGGATTTTGTTGCCCAGTTCCTCATCCGCCCGCACCGGAAGGACGCAGGCGAGCAGGAGGAGAAAAGCGGAAACCTTCCCCTCGAAGGGGTTAAAAACTGAGAGGCTGCTCATTGCTCACCGGTCTCGACTGCAGCACATAATGCGATGAAACGGAAGCACCCGTCCGCGCGGCGGCCGGAAGGGAATCGCTAATTGTGACGGGTTTGGACGAAGTGAGGCTAAGGGCGGGTTGGAAACTTTCCGTCTTGGCCGCAGCGAGGGAGTTTCCCCCGGGGCTCTTTTGCGAGACGATCATCACCGAGGCAGCAACGGCCAGGGCCACAATGGCGGCATAGGCGAGTTGGGGCACGCGGAAATTCGGGGCAATGGAAAGAATGCGATCCCAAATGATTTCCCGAGTGGAACGCTTGAGCAAATCCGCCCGCTGGCGGCGGCGGAATTCAAAAAGAAAGTCCTCAAAGTAATCCGGAGGAGGCTGTTCGTAGCGCTTGAGCCGCAGGAGTTTCGAGGTGTTGATTTCTTTGGGCATGTTTCGGTGTCAGCGTTTGATAAACTCTTCCAGGTAGTTTTGCAACTGGCGGTGTGCGTAAAAAAGCCGCGATCTCACGGTGCCTTCAGAGATGCCAAGAATTTTGGCAATTTCCGCATGGGGCATTCCTTGAATATCGAACATGGTCACAACGGCTCTATGCTCATGAGACAGCTTCTGCATGGCCTCGTTCAATCTTTGTTGCAGTTCGCTCAGATTGGCCGCGTGGCTTGGATCGCTCCCGGTGGTGGCCTCAAGAAATTCCGGGTCGTTCTGCACCCCGGCATCCACGTCGTCCAGGCTCATGGTCTGGCGGCGGCCCCGTTTTTTCAGGAAATTGATGCTCATGTTGACCGCGATCGAGTGCATCCAGGTGTAAAAACTGGATTTTCCCTGGAACCCCTTGATCGAACGGAAGGCCTTGGCAAAGACGTCCTGCAGCAGGTCGTTGGTGTCCTCGTGGTTCGAGGTCATGTGGTAAACCAACCCGTAAAGCCGCGGGCTGTAGCGCACGACCAACTCGTCAAACGCCTCAGGGTCGCCGGCTTGTGTGCGGGCGACCAATTCAGCATCAGGCGGTTGCGGGGCTTCCTCCATGCGTAAAGAGAGCCCGCACCCTTAGCAGGTTTTTGCGAAAACCGGAAAGCGGAAACCTGAAGGATGAGAAAATCGCGATCAGGCAAGATCCGGCAGCGCGGCATGCAGGAGCTGAACCAGAGCGCCCGCCGCTTTCTTCCCCGCTTCCGAAACCTCCTCATGATTCAAAAAGTCCTCCGACAGCCCCGCCCCCCAATTCGTCAAACACGAAAACGCCACCACCTGGATCCCCAGGGCCCGCGCTTGAATGGCCTCCGGAACGGTGGACATGCCCACGGCGTCCGCTCCAATGACCCGGAGCATGCGGATTTCCGCCGGGGTCTCGTACTGCGGTCCCGGCATGGCCGCATAAACGCCCTCATGCAAAGGAATGCCAAGCACGGTGGCGTGACTTCGAAAAATCGCGCGCAGCTTTTTAGAATAGACCTCGCTCATATCGAAAAAGTTCGCTCCGCCGCGCAGCGGGGTGTGCCCCGTCATATTGATATGATCCGAGAGCATCATCCAATCCCCCGGCGGGAAATCCGGATTCACCGTGCCGGCCGCGTTGGTCAAAATCAGCGTTTCGATGCCGATGTGATGCATCAGCCGAACGGCCCGCGTTACCTCGCCCGCGTCCCAGCCCTCATAAAGATGGACCCGGCCTTGTGCGATCAGGAGTGGCTGTCCGGCCAACTTTGCCACCACGAAACGGCCCGCGTGTCCCGGCACCTTCGAAACCGGCAGCCCCGGCACATCGCCGTATGGCAGGATGAGGTCATGTTCGAGGGATTCCGCAAACGGTCCCAGTCCGGAACCCAGCACAATGGCCAGCTTGGCCCCGCAGTTTTTCAACGAATCGGGAATCTGCGAAAATTCTTCAGACATACGGATGGTTTACCATGAAGAGCGTGGAGGTCATGAACAGAATTCCCGCGGTGGGTAACCGGTCGAAGGTGGGGTCGCTTTTGTCGAACATCCTCAAGCCCTGGAACGCGACTTCGCTTTGATCGTGGTATAAAGCCTTTGCAATTGCGGCACCGCCACCCCGGCGGCCTGTGCAGCGCGCAGCGGTTCGCCCCAGATTGGTTCGATTTCCAGCTCCTGCCCTGCGAGCCAGTCCACCAACGTGGAGGGTTTGTATGGTCCCATCGGATAGGTGCGTTCGATTTGGAAATCCGCATACTCCGGTTCGACGGGATGCCCGAGGGCGTTGGCGGCCGCAATGACTTCCGCCATCAAAGCGCGACATTCCGCGTGGAGCGCGGGGTCGGCCA
>JBMOHI010000227.1:0-4437 GCA_049317925.1 Terrimicrobiaceae bacterium | reverse complement strand
GCACATGATCGCCCGCGATGCTGCCATCGGGCCGCGGATACTCCACCGGCACGCCGTCGCGCAGCATCCGGTGAAAGGCGCGGTTCGTCTGCGTGAGCGAGGAGGTCCCCACTCGCAGCACTTTTCTCAATGCCTCCTCTCTGGCATCTTCAGGAATAGCGCCGTTCAACCGCCGTAGCGCCAGGCGAAGGCGTTCCACCAGCGCCACCTCAGCAAACGAATCCCGCTCCGCCGCCGGTTCACCGGGCGCGAGGTGCGGCCCGTGTCCGACCGCATAGCCCAACTCCCCGAACCATTCGAGGGCTGCTTCTTCGACGATGGACTCGTTGAGGCTCATTTTTCCGGGAAAGTCAGCCGGTGCGTCTTTTGGATTTTGTCGCGCCATTCGTCAGCGAGCCGCGCCTCCGCCGCAAACTCCGGCCAGCGCTGCACCGCCGTCTGCACTTCCGCGATGATCTTCGCGGCGCGACCCCGCTTCATCAGCGCCGCCCTCGCGCACGCCTCAAAATCTTCCAGCACAAAACCGTCCCGTTTTCCGTTCAGCGTCATCTGGTGCGTGGCAGTCCACGAGCCGGATGGATTGTAGCTGTAAGTCACGTCGAACGCCGGCGCGAGCGACCACTCGCCCTGCTGGTTCATCAGGAAGGCGATGTTCTTCACATGGTCATCCTGATTCCGTGCCACGACGTTGAAGACCATCCGGCGGAACTGCTCCTCCACCGCCGCCATCGGCAGCTTGAGCTGGCGGATCGTCAGCAGCGCCTGCTCGTAGGCGTAGGCCCCGGCCTGGTTGAAATCGAAATGCGCCAGCGCGCAGAGCGACTGCATGTGCAGCTTCGCGCCTCCCGCCAGCCGGTCAAAACGGCGCGTCATGAAGTGCCGCCGCCCGTTCTCTTCCAGCAACCGGCACTCGCTCATGCTGATGCCCGCCGCCTTCGCCATCAGGCTATAGGCATACTCGATGGCGCCGTAGCCTTTCGGGTCTTCGAGTTCCTTGTCCTTGTTGCCAGCGACGCCGTCGAACTTGAGCAACCAGTAGTCGAAGCCGTCGCCCGCCGCGATCTGGCCCGACCGCACCTCGTTCGTCTCCCGGTTCCACGCGATCAACGCCTTCGCCCGCGCTCCCCCGGCCGACGTGCCCACGCGCAGGATGTCACGCAGCGCCTTCTCTTTTGCCGCCCCGTGAAAATGTCCCTGCAAATCGCCGCGATGCGTCAGCACCTCTCCGGCCAATTGCACCAGCGCGTCCACTTCGATCTTCGTCGCCTTGCCGGGCTTCGGCCCGAGCCCCGGGGCAAATTCCAGCGCGCCCATGCCCCGCGTGCCGGTGTAGCAGAGCCGCTCGACCGCATTGAAACTTTCCGATGTGCGGCCTTGCGTCGCCAGCCACGCGTCAATCAGCGCATTGCCGAATTTGTCCGGCAGCGAATCCGCCAGCATCCCCGGCAGACCGTGAAATGTGTTCCGCGGCAGCGACGGAAACTGATAAACCTGCCCGCTCAACGGCATCACCAGCGGCGACAGCTCGATCCCGCTGCGCGCGAAATCCGGGTCGTATTCAAACGCTGCGACCTCGCTCCCTTCTTCGAGCGAAACCGCGCCGATCGTCCGGCCCCAAAGCTGCACCCTCGCGATCATGACTCGTCACCCCATGTCCATTTCTTCGGTTTGGCGACCGTTGCCTTTCTCCCCGAGGCACGCTGGCGCTTCACGTTCTGTCGCTTCAATTGCTCGATGGGGCTGGCCACCGCCTCTGGAACCAAACTCTCGAAATGCTCCACCAACCCGAGCACCCGGCAAACCCGCAGAAATCCCGACATCTGTGTTGCCACCGCCCCGGATTCCAACCGCTCCAGCGTTCGCTTGGAAATACCCGCCTGCTCCGCCAACGCCGCCTGAGTCAGGTTTCGCCCCAGCCGGGCGCCAGCCAACCGCGCTCCTAATTCCTCCAGAACGCTTTCATCGGTCAGTTGTGCTGTAATCTTCATAACTCGCCAAATATGCCGAACTAAATCCTCTATGCAATGATATTCGCCACAACTGGCGACTTATTAATTTTCATCTTTTATGGCGACTTGTGGCCAAAAATTGAGGTGCTTCGCCATTGAAGGCGAGATGTTGAAAGCGCCAGCGAGCCCTCAGCGGCGGCGGCGGGCATCATCATCGTCGTCGTCGTCATCGCGCTCGTCGTCGCGCTCATGCTGGTGTTGCTGTTCATGATGATGTCGCCGCCACGCTCAACTCCCCGCTCAGCAGCTTCGGCAGCAGCGTGTCGCGCAGGGTGGCAAGGGTGCGGGATTTGTTGGACGGTTCATTGCTCTCCGTAACGGACAACATAAAACAGCGCGGGCCGGCACTCGGCGCGCATTGCGGAGAATAGCCGACATGTGTCTTCATTCGTCATCGACATCAAAGAGATTGCTGCCCTGATGTTCGGGCGGGGTCCAGCCGAGGCCGGCATGGCGGCAGCGAGTTGTAGCGCTGTCAGGATTGGCATTCGATGAATGGCGTCATGCGCCGCCTCCAGGAGTCTTTCCACCGAATGTTCCTGCTCCGGGGCTGCCTTCCCATAGGCAGTGATGAGATAACCTAGGACCAATTTCGCGGGCGGTGGTTCTTCTGCAGGAGAGGAACCGGGACTAGCACGTGAAATGTTGCGGAGACGGTGCTCCGGCGACACTTGATAAAGTGCCACGTTCACGCGCGCGAGAATCCCGGCCCGGGTCCGGAATTTCTCGGCTTGTGCCGGAGGAAGCGTGGAAACACCTACTTGGGGTGGCATCGCGGTTTGAATCAGGTCTCGCAGGGCGATGGTTACGGCCGCGATATTGGACGGCGTGCTCATGAGTTTGCCTCCGGTTTGCGTGCCACTCCCGCCACGCTCAACTCCCCGCTCAGCAGCTTCGGCAGCAGCGTGTCGCGCAGGCTGGCGAGGGTGCGGGATTCTCTTTCGTTGGAAACCATCTGTCGGAAGATTGGCTCCGATAGATCGGCGAAGGCTTTAACAACGTCTTTGGTTGGGAGCACCAAGGACTGTCGTTTGAGGTCTGTCTGCGTCAGTAGAGGCTGCGTCGAACCGCGGTTTAGCGTGATAAGGTCGAATCCCTTCAATACGAAATAGGTGAAGTCGAAAAGTTCGGGCTGCGGTTCAACAATCAGCGTGTTGTCAGAGGGCCAAGACGGTTCCGCTGTCCGGAAGATGAGTCCCAAGGTTCCAACGCGCCCAGTGAACAGAATCGGTTTATCGTAGAGGGCGGAGGGCACATAGCCCATTCGCCCGCCGCCGCCGTATAGGGGGATGTTGCACTCGGGCGACAAAACATCACCGCGGCCTTCGGGGCGTTTTCCGCTCCCAACAGTTGCGATTTCTTCGAGCTGTGCGGCTCGCCATCCATGCGGGATTGGGCCGAGCGATGATTCTTGGAATGACGCAGGGAAGAGGGCGGCGGTGGCGGGGTCGAGGGCGGCGGGGGGGCGGCCGTCGAGTTTGGCGCGGACGGGGTCGAAATCTACGAACCAGCTCTGGAACAGCGCCCGCGCCATCGCCTCCAGCGTCGCGTTCATCCGCCGGTTCAACTCGATCTTGTCGTCCAGCGTCCCAAGCACCGCCGCAATGGCTTTTTGCTCGCCGAGGGGTGGGACTGGAACGGCGATCCGCCCAAGCGCGTCAGTCGGCACCCGTTGCCGGCCTGATGTTCCCGTCATCTGCGAAATTGCAAAAGCCCGGACCTCTGGGGATACCGTCAAATAATAGGCGTAGTCGTTATCACTTACATTTGGCCTTCCGCGGATAACGATGAACTCAGTGGAACCATGCCCAACGGGTTCATCAGCCGGTGCTCGAAAACGAGCAAGCTTGCCATTCTCAAGACATGGAGTGATTCGAGCCATCAACGTGTCCCGATCTTGAAAGCGCGAACCGCCGCCTGCGAATTCGCGGTGCTCAGAGCATTTCACATCCCTTGTGCCAGCCGTTATCGCCGACATTTCGACGAAAGGATAGACTGAACCCTTTGCCAGCGGTGTTGCTGGGTTTAATAGCACGGCTTCCGAGAACGGAAGTTCTTTCCAGTCATCCGCCATAGTCCAGCCTCCTCAGGTTTTCTTGAATGGCCTTTTCCAGTTTCGCCGATTCGGCGAACTGGATGTTCAGTTCCGCGATGAGGCGCGGCATCTTTTCATCAAAAGGTTCGCCGTCATCTTCAATCTCCCCAGCACCGACGTAACTGCCCGGTGTGAGGAGGTGACCATGCTCAGCGATTTCGGCGGTGGTGGCAGATTTACAGAAAGCGGAAATGTCTTCGTATTGGCCCGCGCTTTTTTCTCCCCGCCACGCGTGGTAGGTGGAGACGATTTTTGCGATGTCGGTATCGGTCAATTCGCGGTGGACGCGGTCGATGAGGGTGCCGAGTTTGCGGGCGTCGATGAAGAGGGTTT
>JBMOHI010000226.1:0-4445 GCA_049317925.1 Terrimicrobiaceae bacterium | reverse complement strand
ATGCAGAATCCGGCGATGAGGGAAATTTTGGTCGTGGTGAAGATCTGCTGGAAATTGCTGCTGCGACGACGCGTGCCGGCGTGGGCGGCGGTTGCGATCACGATCAGTCCGGCCGCGAGCCAGGTGGGCGAAAGACCGGGGACCGCAGCGGAAAGGTACCGCCCGAACGTGATGGCGGCGAGGGCCACGGGCGCGGCGAAGCCGATGGTCGCGGAGATCCACCCCGAGACGAAACCCACGCCGGGGTGATAGATGCGGCTCAGAAAATTGTATTCCCCGCCGGACCGTGGCAGCGCAGTTCCAAGTTCAGCATAAGAAAGTGCGCCGCACAGAGCAGTGATGCCGCCCACGACCCAGAGAGCCAGAATGACAAAACCCGAATGAATGTCCTCAAGCTGGTAACCAAGGCTGGTGAAGACCCCGGTGCCAATCATGTTGGCAATGATCACCGCCGCCGCCGTGGCGGGACGATAGGTCCGCATGGGAGTCATCGGGTCACGAAAAAGGATGCGCCCCGTGGCCGACCACCTTTTTCTCCAAAAAAGTTCAATCGGCGCGCCGTTCGGCTAATATCGCCACCTTGCCGCAATCCGATTCATGAGAAACCCCAAGGTCAGCGTTTGCATTGACGCCTTCAACTACGAGGACTTTCTCCCCGACGCCATCGAGTCCGTGCTCAAACAGGATTTCCGCGACTTCGAGTTGATCGTGTTGGACGATTGCTCCCGCGACCGTTCGTTTGCGATCGCCCGCGAATACGCGGTGAAGGACTCTCGCATCAGCGCGCGGCAGAATCCGGTCAATCTCGGCATGGTGAAGAACCGCAACGCCTGTCTGCGCGCCGCGCGGGGGGAATACGTCAAGATTCTTCACGCCGACGATTTCTTATGTGCCGATGATGCGCTGGGAAAGATGGTCGCACTGCTCGACGCCCATGAGGGCATGAGCCTGGCTGCCTGCGCGATGCAGATTGACGGGGCTTCCGCGGTTCCATCCCGCCGTTGGTCGTATTTTGAGAATCTCGGGCCGTTCACCGGCACCACGGTCATCGAGCGGTGCTTGCGCGAGAGGAAAAACCTCGTCGGTTCGCCCAGCGCCACGATGTTCCGCCGCGACCGCGCGTCGCGGGGGTTTGATGAGGACCTTTTTCATTCCGCCGATTGGGAAATGTGGCTTCACCTGCTGGAGAACGGCTGTCTGGGTTTCCTCCCCGAAACGCTGGTGTCCTATCGCAAGCACGCCCGGCAACAGACCGAAAAGGACAAGCAAACCCTCACGCAAGCCGAGGATCACCTCGCCATTCTGGATCGTTATCTTGACCGGCCCTATGTCCGGCTCTCCAAATTCAGCAAAAGGTACCTGCGTCACCGGGCGGTCGCCGATCTGGCCAAACGCAGCGCGCGGCTCGGACTTCCGCCGGGAGAGGCAAAGCCCGATCGGCACGGCTCATTGCGCGATCGCGTTCTGGCACCGGTATTCCTCGCCTACCGTCACCTGCCGCGTGCCAAGAAGCCGGCGACCCGGGGCACATCGTTGGAAAAATTTCCGTCCGGCCTCAACGTGGCCGGATTTTTTCAAGGGGAATACGGCATCGGCGATTCGTCGCGCGCGTATTGCCGGGTGATCAACGAAAGCGGTCTGCCGGCGGTGTTCCTCAATATCCACAGCCGCGATCACCGCAATCTTGACCGGAGTTTTGAGCGCTTCTCCGCGACCAATCCGTATGCGGTGAACCTCATGACATTCTCGTTCGATTACGCGCGGCGGTTCTCCCGTGACCGGGGGCCGCGGTTTTTCAAGGACCGGTACAACATCGCGCTCTGGTATTGGGAGTTGGAAAAATTCCCTCCGCGCTGGCATCCGTGTTTCGACTATTACGACGAGATCTGGACTGCCACGACATTCTGCCAGAATGCATTCGCGCAGGTCTCGCCGGTTCCCGTGACGAAGATCGGCTATCCGTTCTTTGCGGAGGAAACGCCGGCACCGGACCGCGACGGATCCGGACTCAGCCGCGACGCGTTCCTCTTCCTGTTCAACTTTGATTTTCACAGCGTCGTGCAACGCAAAAATCCGGCCGGCCTCATCGCCGCGTTCGCCCGGGCCTTCGGGCCGGCAAAGAGCGGGGCGCAACTGATTTTGAAATCCATCAATGCCCACCATCATCCGGAGAAGGCCGCGGAACTCCGGCGATTGACCGAAAACTTGAACATCATCTGGCTCGACGAACACCTCGATGCCTCGCGCATGAAGCAGCTTTTCGCCACGGCGGACTGCTATATTTCGCTCCACCGTTCCGAGGGGCTTGGCCTTGGCCTGGCGCGGGCCATGAGTTACGGCAAGCCGGTTATTGCCACCGGCTATTCGGGCAATCTCGATTTCACAACCGCCGCGAACAGCCTGCTGGTGCGGCATGAACTAGTGGAGCTCGAACAGGATTACGGCGTTTACGAGAAGGGAAATCTCTGGGCCGAACCGGATCTCGATCACGCCGCGGAACTCATGCGCCGGGTTTACGAGAACCGCGAGGAAGCTGCGCTGCTCGGCCAGCGGGCCCGGGCCGATTTGCAGGAAACGATGAACCCCGCGACCGTGCTGGCACACATGCGGCAACGGTTGGGTGCGATCGACGCCCGGCTCAAGCCTCGTTGAGGCCGGGCAGGGTGTCGGCTCAGTAGCCGAGTCCGTAAAGTTTTCGCAGCCGCTCGCGCAGCGGCCCGGCGTAGTTGTCCTGCGTGATTCCCGAGCCGATTTCCCGTTGAACCTCGGCGCTGGTTTTCACCAACCGGGTCGAGTACCAGGCGTGAAAAACCCCGGCCGAAACCGTCGGCAGGCCGGGGTGTCCGACGGAGAAACGCTCCGCAAATTCCACGGGATAGCCCAGTGCGCCAAATCCGGAATCAAGCACCCGCACGGTGGAATCCTCCCCGGTGTCGGTGTCGCGGCCGCGGGTTTTTCGCAGGGTGATCAGCGGGCCGAGGTCATCCCGGAAGAAGGTCATAAAATGAGGATGAATGTACCACCCATGGGGATTGTCGCGGCGGGGGATGCGGAACTGCGCGCCGGCCAGGCGGACATGATCGTCGAGTTTGTCAGCCGTGAGTTCGAGCCACCGGCCGTCAATGGGATGAGCGTCGGAATCCATCAGCACGATGGTCCCGTGGGCGGCGGCGGCCACGCCGGCCTCGGCCGCCTCGCCGTGGGAATGGCGCGATTGTCTCCACTGGCGTTTGAGCAGCAGTTTGACATCGGGCTGATCCCGCAGCCACTCGCGGCTGCCGTCGCGGCTGCCGCGGTCCACCACCACAATCTCATAGGGACGCTGGCCGACAAATTCCCGGACCTTTTCCACCAGCAGGCGGATGTAAAACAGGCTGTCGAAATTCACGGTGACAATGCTGACAGGCCGGGACATGGGAGCGGTCAGACTACGCGGGAGGCGGGTTTCCCGGCCACAACAGAATGGGTCCGGCGCTTCCTTTTTGCGTTGATGCGTCCGCGTTTCCCGTGAGGATGGAAGGATGAACGAACAGACTGCGCCAGACGAAGCGGTCGCGCCCGCAGTGTCCATTCTGATTCCGGTTCACAACCGGCTCGAGATGACGCGGGCCTGCCTGGAGAGCATTTTTGCCAACGCGGACTCTTCGCCGTCCTTCGAGATTCTGGTCGTGGATGACGGATCGACCGACGGCACCGCCGCGTATCTGGATTCGCTCGCTCCCCGCGTGCGGGCTCTCCCCGGCGCAACCCGCGAATCGTTTGCCCAGAAAATGAACCGTGCCGCGCCCTTGGCACACGGCGAATTCCTCTGCCTGCTCAACAACGACACGCTGGTCACGCCCGGCTGGCTGGCCAATCTCCTCGCGGCGGCACAGCGCGACTCCGGCATTGGCGTGGTGGGCAATCTCCAACTGACCCCGGGAACGGAGCGGATCAACCATGCCGGGATGGTGTTCGACGCGCAGGGGAACTCGCATCATCTTTACGAGGGCCAGCCGGCCGATTTCTGGCCGGCGCGGATCAGCCGGGAGTTTCAGATTGTGACGGCCGCATGCTGGCTGGTGAGAAAGCGGGTCTTTCTCGAACTGGGCGGTTTTGATCCCGGTTACGTCAACGGTTTCGAGGACGTCGATTTCTGTCTCCGGGCGCGGCAGAGCGGATATGCGATTTTCTATGCGGGGGACAGCGTGATCTATCACCACGGATCGTCCACGCCGGGACGGACCGACCACGAGCCGGCCAACGCGGCGCGCTTTAAAAGCAAATGGCAGGCCGCCATCGTTCCGGATTTGGAAAAGTTTTACCTGATCCCCCCTGTGCCGCCGACTTTCGAGATTGCAAAAAGGTATGCGTACATTGAGGAGCTCTCGGAACGGCGTCCGGTGATCGCCAGCTTCCTCCGCACCATCATCCGGCTGGTCACCAGCGTGGCCAAGCGACTCTAG
>JBMOHI010000225.1:0-4446 GCA_049317925.1 Terrimicrobiaceae bacterium | reverse complement strand
CCACCATCCGCGCAAGCGTCGGTGTCATTTCCGGACGCAAGGCGGCATGACGTCCGCCTTTGTCCGTAAAGTCAAAGAGCTGACCGACCAATTCGCCGCCGCTTTTTTTCTGATAAAGTTCGATCGGCTCCAGCACCGGTCCGTCGTATTCAACAAAGCCATACCGGCGTGCGACTTCGCGCCAGACGGAGAGAATATAATTCCGCCGGGCACATTCCTCGGGATAAAAGTCCCGGAAACCGGGAAGGGTCTGCATTCCGTGGTACTGTCCTGCCTGCGCGCTTCTGAAAAGTGTTTTCCTACGCGCTCAGATCGAGCAGCACCTTACCGGCGCGGCTTTCCCGACCGGCTTCCTCGACCGCGGCCGCCAGTTCTGTCAGCGGATAAACCCGGTGCACCGGCATCACGAGTTCTCCGCGTTCCACCAGACCGGCCAGGGTGGAGAACATTTCTTTGATCGCATTCGCCGGGGATTTCTCCTTCCAGCGATTGAGCCAGAAACCGCAAAAATGAAGGTTTCGGAAGATCAGCAGCCCGTTGGGAATCTTAAGCGGCTGGCGGCCCATGGCACCATAGGTGACGAGGGTTCCCTCATCCGCCAGGGCGTTGGCGAGGTTGAGCGCACTGGCTCCACCCACGGCATTGAGGGCAAGGCGGGGGCAGTCTTTTCCGCAGAGTTCGGCAATCTGCGTTCGCAGATCGCAATCTTCCAGAACGACAACATCGCCACCGATGGCGCGGAGTTCGTCAATCAGTTCCGGCCGCCGGACCACGTTCAGCGTCCGCCATCCGAGCGACCGCGCAATCTGGATAACGCTGCGTCCCACGGCGGAGTTGGCCGCATTTTGCACAATCCAGTCACCCGCATTGAGCTTCACAAATTCGTGCAGCATGGCCCAGGCGGACGGCGGATTCACCGTCAACATCGCGGCCTGGAAAACATCCAGCCCGGCAGGGAGAAGAACCACGTCATCCGCTTTGGCCAGCAAGCGGTTGGTCCACGTCCCACGGCTCATCGGCAACACCAAATCACCTGCCGCGAAGCCGGACACTCCAACCCCGACATCCAACACCCGGCCCACACCCTCATTTCCAATCACGGCGGGCAACTCCGGCAGTTCGCCGTATTTTCCCTCAATGATATTGAGGTCGGCGGGATTGACCGGAGCCGCCAGCATTTCCACCAGCAACTCACCGAACCCTGCTTGCGGGACGAAAATCTCGTCCACCCGCAGAACCTCGGAGGCTCGGCCGAAGGCGTGCAATCGGGCCGCGAGCATCAGGTTATCCAATGACTATTGGCCGATGACCAATGACTAAAACATCGCATCGACGAAGGCCGGATCATACCACTCGCCCGGCCAGCCATAGTCGAACGGGGCGCCGCCCATGTAGTAGGGATCGGCAAAATACGGATTGTCCTTCCACTTGCCGGAGCCGCCGGTTTGGTCGCGTTCCGTGGCTTCGAAGAAACCGGTGGATTTACCTAGATAATTTAGCAGATCCCCGCTGGCCCCGGCATCGTCGAGCTGCTCGAGCTGCGCGTTGGTGAAGGTGTACGGAGCCTTGGTGCTCTTGATATAGGTGAGAATGACCGGACTGGGCACCTTGCTGTTCAGCAGGTTGGAAATGTCGGTATAGGTGAGCACACGGTGGTTGGCGATTTTCTCGTAGGTGATGTTGTCGATGCCGAGATTGCGGAGTTTGACCAGGACGGGCGGCGGACCGGACCGGGGCGGCGGAGTTGTGGCGCAGGCCGAAAGAATAACAACAGCGGCAAGGGAGAGAAGACGCAGGGCAGTCATGGTCTTTTCCTATTCTGCAAACGTCGGGCTGGCGATGAAAAATCCGCCGCCTAGTTCCGCGTTACGAGGTAAACCCCATGCTGAAACCGCCAGAACATTCCAACAATCTGCAAAAGTAGGGAAAAAAGAACCGCGATCTGAACCGCAAAATAGGCCGTGTCTGCCCAGGGCCTTCCGGCCATGCGGCGCAGGGTGAACGCCCACCACACAAGCAGAAAAACCGACGGCATCCAAAGGCTGCCCATAAAACGGTCTCCCCGCCCGATCGGATAGTACCATCCGTATAACCCGATGTAGAGTCCCGTCGCCAGGAGCAGAAATGCGGCAAAGGCCAGATTCCCTGATTCTACCAAACGCGGCCGGACCGTTTTCCATC
The DNA here is from genome assembly GCA_049317925.1 of Terrimicrobiaceae bacterium. Lineage (GTDB taxonomy): Bacteria > Verrucomicrobiota > Verrucomicrobiia > Chthoniobacterales > Terrimicrobiaceae > CAMASH01. The sequence goes on along the minus strand of JBMOHI010000225.1, from coordinate 2,265 downwards.
CAAGGCAAAGCAACCCCGCGCACAATCCCGCCAGAGCCAGCAGATAGACCCCGCGATGCGCCAGCGGCTGACTCCATTTTTTCCCGGAGGATCGCCAGAAAAAGGCCCCGCCGGAAACCTTCTCCTCCGGCCAGAAAAACCGCACGGTGACCTCTCCCGCCCCGGCCACGGTGCGCTGCACGGCGTCCGCCAGTGAATGACGGCGGAAGTACCATGACAGCGAAGGCGTATCCTCCTTCGGGAGGGTCTTGAGTTGTTCCCCGCCCGGATACCTTGTCTGCCAAGGCCAGGCCTCCGATTCGAAGTCATCCATCCACATCCAGAATTTGGTGTAGTTGAAAAAGGGTTTGCCGAAGGCCTCCTGACTGAAGCGTCCAAGGGGAAGGAGCAGAAGAATAAAGAGGCCCACCGCGGACAGAAGCCGGAGCAGATTTCGTCCCGGCAGCCAGGCGGAATCCCGGCGGATCGCGGCGAGCAGAAAGCGAAAAGCGAACGCCGCCGCAAAGGCCACAAGGAAGGGCAAGAGCGAGGGTTTGGACAGATAGGCCAGTCCGCAGACCGCGCCGAAGGCGAGATGCCACCAGACCGCCGCACCGCGCAGCAGCCGCCAGGCCAGAACCCCGGCCACGAAGGACAGGATGTAATAGAGCGGCTCTGGTTGAAAATACGTCCCGCGCACCAGCAAAATACCCAGGCTGCAAAGCAGCAAAAGATTGGCCGTGGCCAACGGATCCAGCCAGCGCGTCACCAGCAGACCGAGGGTGCAGAGAAAGATCAGACAAAGCGCCGTGTTCAGCCATTTGCCCCGCGTGAAAAACGCCGCCGCGTCCTCCGTGTGAACGTTCCGCGCCAGCCAAGACCAAAGCGGATGCCGCACGCCGTCGGTGCGCTGCGGCAGCACATCCCCGCGGGCCGTGGCCGCCAGCCACATCTCCGCGCCCTGATCAGAGGCCGTGGAATCCTGATTCGAATGCCGGATGGTCACAGCCGCCGCCAGCAGATGAATCGCGATCACGACGGGCAGCGTGACCGCCAGCGCCCGCCAGCGCCGCGTCTCCAGCCATTGCAGGATGGCAGAGGCGGAGGCGCTCAAAGCAGTCATTCTGGCCGCTTACTTCCCAATGATCACCCGGAAAAAATGGAAGGACTCCGTGAGATCGAGCTTGGTCCAGGCCAGAAATCCCGCCAGTGCCACCACCGCCACAGTGCAAAGGATTACCAGCGGACTACGCAGGAGATGCTCGGGTTCGAGGCGCGCCTCGGCCTCGCTCATGGCCAGGTTGAGATAGACGCCGATGGCCACAACCACGAGGGGAAAAACGAACACCAGATTCGGACGATAGACCGCGATGGCGATGCCCATGCAAAAGCAGAAAAAGTTCGCATGGGTGATCATCGAAAGGATGAGCGATTTCTCCGTATAGACTTTGAACGACCGCCGATACTGGCCACTGCGCTCGGCGTTGCCGATGAAGCGGAATTCCGCATAACGCTTGCCCGCCATGAGCAGCGCGCCGAAGAACCACCAAGCCAGCACAATGGAAAGCGGAGGGAACGACGCTGCCGGGGCGAGCGCATACCACCCGAGCCAGAGCCGGATCGGGTTGTTGAAAGACTCCGCAATCACATCGAGGAATGCCCGATCCTTAAGGCGGATGGGTTCTACATTGTAAACGAAACCGCTTAGCAACAAGAGACCCAGTGCGATGGTATAGCCAAGATTAAACACCGCCAGCGACATGCCGAAACCCAGAACGCAAAGCAGCCCCATCAGTCCCCAAAGAATCGGAATGCTCACCTTACCCGACGGCACCGGACGGTCTTTCTTCGTCGGATGTATCCGATCGAAAGGGGCATCGAGAATCTCATTGATGATATAATTGGCCGAAGCAATAAAACAGGCTGGGATGAGCGAAAGCACCGCCATCACCAGCGTGTGTCCAGTCACGGTCAAGACCGGCTCCCCTTGGATCGGATAGGCCAGCAGGGCCAGGGCGACCAGGTGGCCGAAGACGATAAAGATATTCTTCAGCCAATGGTCCGGCCGCATCACCTTGAGGTATTCGAGCATCGCGGGAGTTTTACCGGATGGAACCGCAAATCAAGACCCCGTTTTGTCGCCTGAGAAAAACACTCCAAAATTCCCCGGCCCGCCAGCAGAATGAATACTCCATGATTTCCGAAGGAACCATTTCCCGCGTGGGCCGCGCCATGTGGCAGCTTGCCAGTTACGATTCGCTTGCCTCGACCAGCGATCTGGCCCGG
>JBMOHI010000224.1:0-4456 GCA_049317925.1 Terrimicrobiaceae bacterium | reverse complement strand
CCGCTAGGACTTGTAGCGCAAACGCTTCTTGTGACGATTTGCGCGCTTGCGCTTGCGACGCTTGTGCTTCGCAATCTTCGTCTTTCTTTTCTTTTTTAGTGAACCCATGAACGATTTTTTAAACTTCCTGACTAATGAACGACTTTATTGAGCGGATACTCGATGATCCCCTCCGCACCAAGGGCCTTGAGTCTGGGGATGATCTCTCGAACGATCTTTTCCTCGATCACCGTTTCCACGGCGACCCAGCCAGACTGGGCCAGGGGCGAAACTGTAGGATTTCGGAGCGCGGGCAATGCCTCAAGCAAATTCTTCAAGTTTCCTTCGGGCAGGTTCATCTTCAGCCCGACCAGGTCGCGGGCATTCAGAGCGCCCTTGAGCAAAAGGGAGAGCGTTTCGAGCTTGGCCCGCTTCCAATCATCCTTCCAGGCCGACTGATTGGCCGCCAGCACGGGGAACGATTCCATCAGGGTGTCCACGATGCGCAGCTTGTTGGCCCGCAGGGACGAACCGGTCTCGGTGATGTCAATAATGGCATCAACCAGGTCCGGCACCTTCACCTCGGTTGCGCCCCAGGAAAACTCAACCTCCACATTGACCCCTGCTTTCTCAAAAAACCGCCGCGCCATCCCGACGGCTTCCGTCGCCACCCGCTTGCCAGCAAGGTCCTGCACACTGCGGATGGGGGAATCCTCCGGCACGACCAACACCCAGCGGGTCGGCTTGGCACTCACTTTACTGAAAGGCAGGACAACCACCTCATGGACATCGGAGGCATTTTCCGCAATCCAGTCGCGGCCGGTGATGCCCGCGTCGAGGTAGCCGTGTTCGACATACCGGCTGATCTCCTGCGCGCGCAGGAGGCGGAGTTCAAGCTCCGGATCATCCACCGATGGACGATAAGAACGTTTCGATCCCGAAATGGCAAAGCCCGCCTTGGCGAACAGATCAACTGTCGCCTCCATCAAACTGCCGGAAGGCAGGCCGAGAGTGAGAATTTGCGAGGACATGCGGGAGGTGGATTAACGGCCATCGCGCGCACTCCAGCAAGGGAAAAGGTTGGCAGGGCCTTCATCCATCGAGGGAACACGCACCGGGCAACCCCGGGAGTTCAGCCGCTCGCGCCCCGTCTGGCCTTCACAATGGCCAGCATCAGGAAATAAAACACAACCGCAGCAGGTGCGGAGACCACCAAAGATCCTAGCAGCAAGGGAAGGCCCAGATTGAGAAAGGTGGTCCATTGCAACATCTCACCCAGATGAAGGTGCTGGTGACTCAGTTCAAGCTTCGGCGGCAGGTGATGCGGATGGCTGAGCATCCAATATCCAATGTCGTACTCCATCCGCATGAGGAAGGGCGCGAAGGGCATGAGCACATCATGAAGCGAAACGGCTATCACTGCCGCGATCGGATTGCAACGCAGAACGTAGGCCAGGCCGAGGGAGAGAAGGGTCTTGATGCCAAAAAGAGGCGTGAAACCCACGAAGACCCCGATGGCAACCCCTCCCGCGATGGCGTGCGGGGTGTCCTTTAGGGAGAACAGTTTTTTCACTGTCTCACGAATCTTCTCCAGAAAGCGCTTCACCGGCCTTTGCCTAAATCATCGCTCCTCCCGCTTCCAGATTGAAATCCCCCCGCCGCGCGATAATGTGGAAACTCTTATGACGGCAGCGGACTTCGAGGACGATCAGGGCGGTTCGCCTACCAGCTTTTCCCGCTGGCTCCTTCCCGCGCTCGTGCTTTCCCTTTTGCTGCACGGGTATTTCTGGTTTTGGGCCCGCGGGTTCACCCTCAACCAATCGAGCGAGGAATACTATGAGCGGGTCGTGCCGCGGACGTTTCATTTGGAGCGCGCGGACATCGACGAGAAGCTGCTCGAACCCGAACCCGCCGACGAAAAACGCACAGCCATGGCTCCGCAGGCCGTGGCCCTGCCCGAGGAAAAGGTGGCCTTCGAAAAGCTGATGGCGGACACCAAGGGCGAGCCCGCCGCACCGAAAATCGACCAGGTGGTTCTCTCCGAAAAACCCTCGGCCGCCACGACCAGTCTGGATCAGGCCCTGGAAACCGCGCGCCGCACCGGCGCCCAAAGCGTGTTGGAAGATTCCCAATCCCTCCAGCAGGCCCTGCTCGACGTGAAGCCCGAATCCGGCGGCCGCTCGCTCAGCAACCTGGTTGCCCCGGAGGCCCTGACCGGACGTGCCATCGTCCAGAACGGTCAACTCCGCGGCGGCGATACTCCCGGCTTCAGCAATCTCGACGAACTCCTGGCCCGCACCGGCCCCCTCTCGGCCGAGACCGCGCCGATCCTCATGCCGACGGATCTGCTTTTTGAGTTCGGCAAATACAGCCTCAGCCCCGGGGCCATAGCCGGACTCAGCAAGCTGGGCACCCTCATCCAGCGCAACCCCCAGGCCGTTTTTCTGATCGAGGGACACACCGATTCGTTCGGCACCGAAGAGGACAACATGACCCTTAGTCAGGACCGCGCCACCATGGTGAAAATGTGGCTCGTGCGGGAAATGCAAATCCCAGCCGAACGCATCGAGACCGTCGGCTTCGGCGAATCCCGCCTCATCGCCCCTGGTTCCGGAACCCAGGACGAACAACAAATCAACCGCCGCGTCGAAATCGTTATCCGCCCCAAGTAGAATGATCTCTTCCGGACGCACGGGCGGAAGCCTTCAGCTTTCAGCCTTCATCCTTCAGTCTTTCCGCGCATGATCACTCCCAAGGAACGCGCCCTCGAACAGGCCGCCCGCGGACTGCACGAAAAAGCCCGCAAAAAAGTCGGAGCCAGCATTGAGATTTTCCGGCGCTTCCGCAAAATCGAGGAACACCGCCTGCGCATGTGGCACAAGTCCGGCGGCAACGGCCGCGAGGTTTCCCGCCAGCGGGCCGATCTGGTGGACATCCTCTTCCGCGAACTCTTCGACGGCATCGTGCGTTCCATCGCGCCCAAGGGACTTCCCGAGCCGCTCGTCGTCACCGCACTGGGCGGTTACGGCCGCCGCGAACTGGCCCCCTTCAGCGACATCGACCTGATGTTCCTCACCCAAAAAGCCACGCCCTCGCCGGCCATTGAGGAGGTCATCCGCCAGACCCTCACCGCCCTCTGGGACATCGGCTACAAAGTCGGGCACTCCACCCGATCCATCCCCCAGGCCATGAAGCAGGCCAACGGGGACATGATCACCAAGACCTCCATGCTCGAGAGCCGCTTCCTCACCGGCGAGCGCGAGCTTTTCAACGCATTCAAGGAACGTTTCGAGAAGGACTGCGTGACCGGCCGTGACGCGGAATACGTCGCGTGGCGTCTGTCGAACCAGGCCGAGATGCGCGGCAAATACGGCAACAGCGTTTTCATGCAGGAGCCCAACGTCAAGAATGGCATGGGCAGCCTGCGCGACTATCACAGCCTCATCTGGATCTCCTACTTCAAGGAACGGATCAACACGACAGCCAAGCTGGTCGACAAGCGGCTCCTCCGCGACTCCGAACGCCGCGCCCTCGAGAAGGGCTACGACTTTCTGCTCCGCGTCCGCACGGAGATGCACTACCTGACCGAGCGGCCGCAGGACGGCCTGACCCTTCAGCTCCAAGGCCGCGTGGCCGGCAGCTTCAACTATCCCCAGCGTCACATTCTCCGCCGGGTTGAGGCCTTCATGCGGGAATACTACAGCCACAGCCGCGACATCCACCTCATCACCGAGTCGGTGATCGAGCGCATGAAGGTGATCCCGGAAAAATCCGGCCTCCTCGGCTTGATCAAACCGCGCACGGAAAAATTCGACGGTTTCGTCGCCCGCCACGGCAAGATCTACGAGGAATCCCGCGAGACCTTCGCCGAGGATCCCTACCGCCTCATCCGCGCCTTCCACCACAGCCAGGTCCGCCAGCTCGACCTCAGCACCGAACTGAGCGATCTCATCCGCCGCCGCCTGCGGCTGGTTGACCGCACCTTCCAATACGCCCGCGCCTCCCGCGAAACCTTTCTCGCCATTCTTTCGCGCAAGGGCGAAGTCGGCCGCATCCTGCGCGAAATGCACGACCTCGGCTTTCTCGGACGCTACATTCCCGAGTTCGGCGCCCTCACCTGCCTCGTGCAGCATGAATTTTATCATCGTTACACGACCGACGAACACACTCTCGTCTGCATCGAAAAACTCGATGCGATCATCCTTTCGGACGAGGAGCGGTTCCGCGGCTACCGCGCGCTTTTCCAAAAGCTGGAAGATCCCGCCATGTTGTATCTGGCCCTGCTCTTGCACGACACCGGCAAGGCCGCCAACCAGCGCCACCACGAGGACGCCAGCGCCATCCTTGCCCAGAAAGTAGCCCGCCGGCTCCAGCTCTCCTCCGAGCGCCGCCGCATGCTCATCCTGCTGGTCAACTCTCACTACGAACTCTCCTCCACCGCGCAGAAACGCAATCTCGACGACCCCGCCACCATTGC
>JBMOHI010000223.1:0-4507 GCA_049317925.1 Terrimicrobiaceae bacterium | reverse complement strand
GAAAGCGAGGTCAGGGAAACGAGCAAAAGGAGATAGCCCGGAAGGATGCGGAAGAACAATCGATTCATGGGGTGCGAAGGAAAATGATAGCGCGATGACAGCCGGGATTCCATAGCAAAAAATACTCTCTCAACAAGGGCTTAGGGGGTCGTTCCCGGAAGAGCGACTTCCACGACAACCGGACGATGGTCGCTGGGTTCGGACTCCGGGGTGAAGACACTGGAGGAAACGATCTTGGCGCCTTTTACAAAAACGTGATCAAAGCAGGCATCGGGAAACGGCGGATACTTGGGATTCTTGCTGGGGGTGGAAGGCAGCGTGACCCGCTGGGCCAGGGGCTTGCCCTGCCAGCAGGATTGGAACCCGGCTTTCTCGAGGCTTTTCAAGGTGTCCTCCCTCGCGAACTTCGGGTCGTCCGTCGAGGTGTTGAAGTCCCCGCCGATGATCACACTCACCCGGCCGAGAGCCGAATAGGCCTTCTCCATGGCCGCGACATGATTGAGAAGTTGCCGGGCGGACTCCTCGCGCATCGCGATATTGTCCTTCAGCTCCTTCTCCGCACCGCGGTTGCTCTTCAGATGAACGACATAAACGAGCAGCACCTGGCCCTCCGAGGGCTGAAAGGCGGCGAACGAAAACCCCCGCTTCGGCGTGATCTTGCTGCCCGCCTGCCAGGCTTCCCACCATGCGCCAACCGCCGGCAGCCGGCTGGCAAGGGCAAGTTGCTGGGCTGTCTTCGCGCCGGTTTCATCGACGAAATCACTGCAAACCTGCACGCCGACCCCGGGTAGATCTTTCAGCGCGATCTGAACCGCCTCCCAATCGCGGATCTCTTCGAAGCCGATGATGTCCGGTTTCAAACCCGCCACGATCGGCTGGACGAGGGCCGTCTGCGCCTCGGCCTCTGCCTGCGTCGCATTCGGATGTCCGCCGGGAAACCATTCAACGTTCCAGAACACCGCCTTGATCGGTTCGGCCGCGAGGTTGGCCGCGCTGAACGCCGCGATGAGAAAAATGCGAGAGAGGAGTTTCATAGGCGGCCCGGAAGTTTTCCCTCTACCATAGCACAGGGAACGCGCGTTTCTCTTTTGTCCGTAGTCGAAGGTCAAACACAAACGTCCGGGAGCAGGGACGCTTGCCCCAGTTCCATACCGGACTGGCACTCGGGCGGCCCCGAATCGGTCGGCTGAAAATCGACGAGCTGGTCGTCCGTCGTTTGCTTGTCGCGGAGCATCTCATGCTGCCTCCAGATTCCGGATCTGATGGGAAATGAACAACTCGAAGCCGCGCAGCCATTCCCGGTCGCCGGAAATGGATTCGGAGACTTCAAGTTGACGCTGCGATCCTGCGGGTGAAAGTTCTTGCTCGCGGCGGACCTCTTGTCTCCACTGCACACCAAGAAATCCAGAGATTCATTACCGCATGAGCAAAAAACCCTCATCCTTTCCGGCCGGCATTTTTCTCGCCGCCTGCACTTTCCTCACTCTGTCCGGCTTACATGCGGCCCAGCCGGAGAGACCGATGCCACCAAGCGCGACCCTTGACCCGTTCCCGACCGATCGAGCGAAGTCCAAGGTGGATAAATTGCTGGTCTATGCCTACGACGCGGACGGCACCAAGGTGCCGGTGAAAACCCTGAAAATCACCAACATCCACACGGACACGGTGTATCCCATCTTGCGCGATGGAAACGAAGCGGCGCTCCCTTCGAACAACAACGTCGGCTTGTATGATCCCTATGATGCGGTTCGCCGCGAATACCGGGGCTTTATCGGCTACAAAGGGACCGACGGAAAATACTATTTCGGACTGAAGTCCGGGCAGAGCATCCTCGTGAGGGTGCCCCTGGTTTTTTGGAATGGCGCCCGCATGGGCATCATGACCGATGGCCGATACCTGACACCCGCTCCGGGCCAACCCAATCCTCAGAATTACGATCCGAACGCCCAAACTATTATCACCGTCTCCGAGGCAGACCCGAAGGATCCCTCCATCATCAAAAACGGCGTGGTTATGTGGTATACGGCCGCACTCAACGGTCCGGCCCTCGATTCTCCGGATCAGTTGGTCGAATGGACCATCCGGGACGAGGCCTATCTGAGCAATCCCAAGATCACGGCCAGAACCAATAACGAGATTCCCACGTCGGAACGGGTCGATCTGATCAACTACGACGTCTCCTATGTGGATAATATGTTTCTCCCGGCGGCAATGGAAGCGCTCGACGTTCCGATTCCGGCACCTCCGTTCCCGCCAGGCCGGTTGCCCCAACCCTACGGCTGGATCGGCGCCATCAACAAAGTTGCTGACTTGCAGGCCAAAATTAAGAAATTCACCGAACCGAATAACCAGCTCCTGAAAACCTATTTCGGCGGCAAGGGGTGGCCCATCTACAACATCCCGATTGCGGATGCCAAAATTCCGGCCGGGCAGAACATTTTCGCCCAGAGCCCTCTGGCCGATGTCCGGTCCAGCTATCAAAACAATGCTTACATGCTCTCGAGCGGCGGCGATATCAATAGCCCCATCTTCGTCAACATCGGAGGTCAGGGCAACCCTTCCTCGGGAACAACCCTGCCCCTCAGTTCGAATGAGCCAGTAAGTTCGATTTCGTACAACCGGGATTTACCATCGTGGGCCGTCCGCCCACCGGGCAACCCAATCCTATTCAGCCGGACACCAAGGTCGTCTCGATTGATCGCAGTGCCAAGACTGTCGTGATGGACAAACCTCTGGTGGCTCCGCTGGGATCGGCCACGTTTGATTTTTTCCGCCCCGTCACCGATTACGCTTCCGAGGCCCTGATCAAAATCTGGTATTCATGGGCGAAAGTCTATCTGGACGCCACGGCGGCCACCCCCTCGAAGTCCTTGGCGGGTGCGGTCACGCAGAACTCGGCCACCTTGAGCTTCGGCGTGGCTCAGAACGGCCTGATCGAGGGCATGCAAGTGACCGGGCCGGGGCTGCCCAATCCGGACCCGAGTCAGCTAAAGGGCGGGGTCGTCATCCTGGCCATTTCGGCCGATAAAAGGTCGGTCACCTTGAGCCAGTTGTCCTCGGAAACCCACACCATCGGCGAAAACAAGACCTATACTTTCGTGAAGCCGCAACCCTTGCCCTCCACACCGGCCAGTTTGCTCACGCTGAACTTTTCCTCGGACCCCGCCGACCCCTCGCGCGTTCCCGCCGAGTTCGCGAAAAAGGTCTATCTCATCATGGCATCCATGGCCCAGATCCCCAAAAATCCCGACCCCGAAGTCAAAGGCCCCCATGTTCTCGAACTCATGAACAACGTGATCGGCGGCAATATGGGTTTCATCTTCGACACGGATGCGCAGAGGTTTTCGGAGTCCGGTCTGGCCATCTCGGCGGTGATTCGGGATATGATCAAATCCGTCCTGCGCGGCGTAACCGATTTCACCAAGTTTTCGGAACGTGACGGCACCGGCAAACTGGTCTGGTACCCGGATCCGGCGGTTCCCCGCGCCGGTCAAACTTTCAATGCCTACAATCTCGACCCCTTCGTCTGGTTCGTGCATGTGACCCTGGGCTTCTCCGGATACGGATTCTCCCTCGACGATGACACGGCGGATGTCGGTGCTGGCGAGGCGACGCGGTTGCTTCTCACTATCGGCGGCCCGCCCACCGGGACCACGGGGCCAAACCGTTTTCAAGTCACGACCCCGCAGAATGCCAACGAATGGACCATTCAGTCACCGTACGGTCCGGTGACCGGCATCGGCACGTGGGATCCGAGTCCGGGGGCCCGCGTAAGTTTCTACCTCAATATTACCGCTGCTAGTAATTCCAACCCGATCAAGATCACTTCAGAAAAACACGGTCTGGCTAACGGCGAGCTGGTGTTGATCGACCAGGTTAAAGGCAACACCAACGCCAACACCCCGACCTCAGGTCCCAACGTCGGCAAGGCCTTCACGGTTGCCAACGTCACCCAGAACACGTTCGAACTGGCGGGGATTGCCGGCAATGGAAACTACACTGGTGGCGGGCGTTGGACCCGTGGTCCGGTTCCCGTCATCACCTTCTCCGGCAAGGATATTGACGGCGTTTTCTGGCGGGTGAAGGGCGATGATCGCAACGCCGGTTTCGAGGGTGCGCTCCTCTCTGGACCGGGCGTGCCGCCGAACGCGAAAGTGCGGGTCTTGCAGCTCGGCGACAACAAAAAGGGACAACTTGCGCTGAGCAAACCGCTGACCAAGGATGATGGGAAAACTCCCCTTCCTTACGGCACAAATTACAAGTGGATTCTCTCGGGCAATTAGCCGGACGGAGAACATTACCTGGCAGCGGTTCATGCAGGAGTCTCACACCGAAGTCCTGATAATCGGGGCCGGTCCGACCGGTTTGTTTGTCGCCGGCGAATTGGCCCGTCATGGAGTCCGGGCCCGCATCATCGACAAGACGCTCACTCCGCACACCCAAACACGTGCTACTGAGATTCAGCCTGCCGTGCTGGAGGTTTTCCAACGGGCCGGACTGGCGGAGA
>JBMOHI010000222.1:0-4511 GCA_049317925.1 Terrimicrobiaceae bacterium | reverse complement strand
CCTACAACGGGAAGGATGTCATAGCTGTCGTTTTGGGGGACAACAAATCGCGCATCTGGGAATTGTCCGCCTCCCTTTTGGCCTACGGGCTGGGGATTGATGAGATGCAGATGGCGTCATTGCGCGTCGCGCCGCCCAAGGACGAATAGCCGCAATCTGTGGCCCGGCACTACACACTCGAAGCCGCTCCCGGGAGTGTCAGCGGAATTGATTATGCGGTGGAGCTGAATGAACAACAACATGCCGCAGTTACTTCGCCGCCCGGTGCCGCCTTGGTCATCGCCGGGGCGGGCAGCGGCAAGACCCGCACGCTGACCTATCGCGTGGCCTGGCTGCTCGAACACGGTGCGCCGGCCCGCAGCATCCTCCTGCTGACCTTTACCAACAAGGCCGCGCGCGAGATGCTGGAACGTGTCACGATGCTGCTGCCGAGCGGGGCCGAGGGCATTTGGGGCGGCACGTTTCATTCCATCGGCAACCGCATTCTGCGCCGCCATGCCGAACGCATCGGCTTCCGGCCGGGATTCAGCATCATGGATCGCAACGATCAGGAGGAAATGATCGAAAGCATCCTGGCCCGCGAAGGCCTTCGCACGACCGACCGGCGGTTTCCCAAGGGCGAGGTGCTGGCCGACATCTTCAGCTTCTCGGTCAATACCGGCGCATCCATTGAACAGGTGCTCCTGGCCAAATACCGCTACTTCATCCCGCTGGGCGAACAGATCGCGCACACCCAAATCACTTATGAGTCGCGGAAGAGGGATGCCAACGCGATGGACTTCGACGACCTGCTTTCCAAAACGCTGGAACTCTTCCGCACCTGCCCGGATGTCGCGGAGTCCTATCAGCAGCAATTCCAGCATGTCCTGGTGGACGAATACCAGGACACCAACCGCATCCAGGCTGAACTGGTTGATGCCTTCGCTCTGCGTCACGGTAACATCATGGTGGTGGGTGACGACGCCCAGAGCATCTATTCGTGGCGGGGCGCGAACTTTGAAAACATCCTGCAGTTTCCCAAGCGGCACCCGGACGTTCAGGTCTTCAAAATCGAGACCAACTACCGCAGCGTGCCGGAGGTCTTGAATGTGGCCAATGCCGCCATCCTGGCCAACGAGCGGCAATTTCCCAAAAATCTCGCGCCCGTGCGCGCCTCGCATCCAGTGCGTCCCGCCCTGGTTCCGCTGGCCACGAATTCCCAGCAGGCCGCCTTCGTGGCCCAGCGCGTGCTGGAACTGCATGAGGAGGGCATCGCGCTGAATGAGATGGCCGTGCTTTACCGCGCGCACTATCATTCCATGGACGTGCAGCTGGAATTCACCCGGCGCGGCATTCCGTTCGCCATCACCAGCGGACTGCGTTTTTTCGAGCAGGCCCATATCAAGGATGTCGCGGCCTTCATGAAGTTTGCCATCAATCCGCGCGACGAAGTGGCCTTCAAGCGCGTGGTCAAATTGCTGCCCGGCATCGGTGCAAAATCCGCCGAGTCACTCTGGTCCCAGACGTCCGTCGCGCTGGGCGGACGACCGGCTTTTGATCTCCTGCAAAATCTGAAAGTCCCGACCAAGTCCGCCAAAGCCTGGGAGCAGGTCGTGCACACCCTGGTGGAACTTGCCCCCGCCGGTGTTCCGGCGGCTCCCGCCGCCATGATCAATTCCGTGCTGCTCGCGCTCTACGACGATTACATGAAGGGCAAATTCTCCAACTACGAGGCCCGCCGCGAGGATCTGGCCACGGTCTCGGGCTTTGCCGGTCAGTTTGAAACCACCGAGGAATTTCTTTCGCAACTCGCCCTGCTCGGTGCGGTGGAAACCGCCGACGCCTTCGGCGGGGAAGGGGACGGGGAGAAAATGACGCTCTCCAGCGTGCATCAGGCCAAGGGTTTGGAATGGAAGGTGGTCTTTGTGCTGTGGCTGACGGAAGGCATGTTTCCCAGCGCGCGCAGCGCGGAAACGCCGGAGGGACTGGAAGAAGAGCGGCGGCTTTTTTATGTGGCCGTCACGCGCTGCAAGGATGAACTCTATCTGACCTATCCCGAGATGCGGCTGAATGCCGGCTACGGTGACGCCTTTCAACGTCCCTCGCGTTTCCTCACCGAGATCCCCGAATCGTTACTGGAACCCTGGGAAGTCGGGGGAAGCGTCTTGCTTCCGCCGCGGGCGGGGGATGAGATGGACGAGCCCTATTAACGCCATGATCCCGCGCGTCCTCTTATACAACGAAGGCCTCCGTTTTGCCATTTGCCCGTATGTGGAGAGTGATGTGGAGGAAGTATTCGCGGCGGCGGACGAATCGCGGGAGCACGTCGGCCGGTGGATGTCCTGGATGACCGGGGAATATTCGCGGGAGAATACCGAGGAGTGGGTCCGCCATGCCGTTTCGGCCTGGGAGGAGGATACGGACTATGAGTTCATCATAATGGACCGCGAGGATGGCTCGATTGCGGGATCGTGCGGACTGAACGAAGTCAGCCGGAAATATTTGATGTGCAATCTCGGCTATTGGGTCCGGGCCTCGAAGCTGCATCTGGGCGCGGCCCGGCAGGCGGTGGAGTTGTTAAAAGACTTTGGCTTTGAGGATCTGGGATTGAATCGTCTGGAGATCGTCGTGGCGCCCGGCAACGAGGCCAGCCAGCGGGTGGCGCAGGCTGCAGGTGCGCACTATGAGGGTCTTCTGCATCAGCGTTTAATCGTCGGCGGAACCGTGCATGACGCCGAGTTGTATGCCTTGCTGAGGAAGCACCCGCAGTCGTCGTAGCCGCCGTCGTGAGACGGCGGCCTGGTGTTCCCACCCCCTCACGGGCGCGGCTACCCGGTGGGCTTATCGGCCTTATCCAAGAGCCCCCATTTGCCCACCTTCCCGGAGATCAGGCGCGCCCCCTTGCCATACGTGGCGTAGGCCCAAATCCATTGCAGAAACACGGCGGTTCGGTTGCGGAATCCCATGAGAAAAAGCAGGTGGACGAAAACCCAGGCCAGCCAGGCGAGCAGGCCGCCGAATTGAAAGGGTCCGACCTGGGCGACGGCGGCGTTGCGGCCGATAGTGGCCATGCTGCCTTTGTCGAAGTATTTCCACGCGGTGGTTTTTTCGCCCTTGAGCATGCGCAGAACATTCTTCGCGGCGTGGCTGCCGGCTTGCATGGCCGCGGGACTGACACCGGGGACGGGTTTGTCGCCGTCGTAGGTGGTGGCAATCATGTCGCCGATGGCCTGGATTTCCGGATGACCGGGAATGGTGAGGTCGGGGTTGACCTTGATCCGGCCCTGACGGTCCACTTCCCCGCCGAGCATGGCGGCGAGCGGAGTGGCCTTGTTGCCGGCGGCCCACACCACGGTCCGGGTGCGGATCACCTTCTGATTGATGTCCACCTCACCCTCGGCCAGGCGGGTGACGGCGCTGTTCAAGAGGACCTCAACTTTGTGCTGCTCGAGCTGGCGGAGGCCGCTGGCGGAAATTTTTTCTGAGAACGTTGGCAGCACCCGCGGACCGGCTTCGACCAGAAGAACGCGCGTATGAGCGGGATCAATGTGACGGAAATCGTGGCGCAAGGTGTGACGGGCCAACTCGGAAATGGCCCCGGCCATTTCCACGCCGGTGGGGCCGGCTCCCACGACGACGAAGGTCAGGGCCTGCTGGCGCTCCGCATCAGTGCGGGCCTTTTCAGCAACTTCGAACGCGAGAAGAATCCGGCGGCGGAGTTCCACCGCATCCTCCAGACTTTTCAGTCCAGGCGCGAACTGCTCCCAGTCGTCATGACCGAAATAATGATGCCGCGCGCCTGCGGCCACGATCAGATAATCGTAGTGAAAGGTCAGGTCGCCGGTGACCACTTCCCGGCTGGCCGGCTTGATTTCCTTCACTTCATCGAGAACGACCGTGATGTTTTTCTGTTCGCGCAAAATGGCCCGGATCGGCTGGGCGATGTCCGCGGGCGACAGACCAGCCGTGGCCACCTGATAAAGCAGGGGCTGGAAAAGATGGTGATTGCTGCGGTCGATCAGAATCACTTCGACCGGTGCATCCTTGAATTCCTTTGCGGCGCACAATCCGCCGAAACCTCCGCCGATAATGACAATCACCGGCAGGCTTGCATTTTTACCGGAAGATGAAGAAGTATGCATTGGGCTCAAAAGAGTTTGTGAAATTTTTCACAAAGTCCCGGAAAGTCCAATTTTATCGCAAAGAAAGAGGCAATCACCCGAGGAATTATCTGAAAATGGCAACGATCATCGAACAACCCGACTCTCTGGCCCGGGGCTTGCAGCAAGTGCGCGACGCGCAAAAAGCGGGCGAACTGCTGGGCGAGAAGCTCACGTTGAACATGGGTCCCTCGCATCCGTCGACGCACGGGGTGTTGCGCATCATTCTCGACCTCGACGGCGAACTCATCACCAAGGCCACGCCGGATATCGGGTATCTGCATCGCGGTGACGAAAAGATTGCCGAGAACATGCAATTCAACCAGTTCGTGCCCTACACCGACCGGCTGGATTATCTCGCCCCGATTGCCA
>JBMOHI010000221.1:0-4527 GCA_049317925.1 Terrimicrobiaceae bacterium | reverse complement strand
CGCTCTGGTTTCAGCTCTACATCAACAAGGATCGCGGCTTCACCCGCGATCTCGTCCGGCGCGCCGTGGCCGCTGGCTACAAGGCGCTGGTCGTCACCTGCGACACACCGCGCTGGGGCGTGCGGGAAGCCGATCTGCGCAATGGCTTTCATCTGCCGCCAGGCATCGAGCCGGTCAACCTCATGGTTTCCGATGCGCGCAGCGACGCTCTTAGCCACAAGGGCGCAGGCATGACGGACATCATGTCATGGATGCTCGATCCGTCGCTGACTTGGAAGGATATCGAATGGTTGGCGGGCGAAGTGAAAATTCCGGTTTTGGTGAAAGGGATTTGCCGTGCGGATGATGCGGCCCTGGCCGTCCAACACGGTGCCGGCGGGGTCATTGTCTCCAACCATGGCGGACGCCAACTCGACGGTGCCCCGGCCACGATCGAAGTGCTTCCCTCGGTGGTGGAGGCGGTGCAAGACCGGTTACCCGTTTTGATTGATGGCGGCATCCGCCGTGGCACGGATGTGCTCAAAGCCGTCGCGCTGGGGGCGAAGGCCGTTCTGGTCGGGCGTCCGGTTCTCTGGGGACTCTCCGTGGGCGGTGCAGAAGGAGTGACCACCGCGCTGGAAATGCTGCGCCTGGAACTGGAACTCGCCATGGCGCTCTCCGGCTGTTCGTCGCTGGCGGAACTCACTCCCTATCTGATCCGGCCCTGCGGATAAGTGAGGGGTCCCTCAACAGACCCGCGGTCAGAGAAGGCCCTGCCGTTTGAGGATATCTTCGGTCGCCGCGCGGGCATCTTTGCCCATGACGCCGTGGCCCTTGAGCAGGCAGGCGAAGGCATGCGTCTTGCCGGCGGATTCAACATAGCCGACGAACCATCCCATATTGTAATTCCCCTTTTCGTCGCCCCCCGTGCCGGTTTTCCCGAAGAGGGTGCCGTGTTCCGTCGTTTGGAGCTGCATGATGCTCTTCACGGCTGCCAGGGTTTTGACCGAAAAGGGGAGCTTTCCCCCAACCAGCCTCGCGATCATAAGGGCCTGCTCGTCCGGGGTGACGAGGAGCGTCTTGCGATCCGGTGGTTGGGGAAGCCAGAAAACGTCGAGGCCGGAAGAAATGTTTCGATCCCCATAACCAATTTTATCGAGCCATTCCTGCATTCGTTCACGTCCGATCCTGCGGGCAAGGTCCTGATAGGCGGGCACGCATGAGGCGGCGAAGGCCGAACGCAGGGTCTGGTCCGCATTCCATGTCTCCAGCCAGCGCTTTGTTCCATCCCATTTCCAGAACAGCGCATCCGGGTCGGCGATCGCGCCGGATTCGAGCCCAATGGCGGAATTCCAGATTTTAAAGGTGGAACACGGTGCCAGCCTTTCGGCGCATGCAGCGGCGTCGGACCGGAACGTCTCGTTCGAGGAACACTCAATCAGGACGAAAGCGCCGGAATGCCCGGCAAAAGCCTTCTGGATCGAATCCGTCGGAATCGCCAGTGCGGAGGCCATAAAGAGAAGGGCGGAGATCATGGGGTCTGCATTCTCCGCTGTCGGACTGAGAAATGGCGAGCGCTTCCTTTTCCTTCAAAGGAGTTCGGTCCGGATTGATCCCGCAGCCGGGAATCAAGATTTCCCGACTATTTCGGCAGATAGCTGACTATGAACTCGCTGAATCCGCCACCTTGCGCCGAGGCATTTTTCTCCGACGCGTTGCGTCCCATGGTGATCAATCCGGCAATGATGCCGAACAGAAGAGCGAGGACAACGAGTGGATTCGAGCCGCCGGTTTTCTTGATTTCGTGATTTTCCATAAGTTCCCTAACCTCGTTAAGCATAAGCAATGCCAACTTCTATCAGCACGGCGAGCCGCCCGGTTCCTTGAACGCGCGGATCACCTCGATATACTGTTCTCCGAACGGAACCCACGTGTCATTTTTGTCAGCGAGGCTGTTGCGGCGGGCGATGTTGAGGGTGATTTGGAGTTCCTGAAGGGCTCGGTCGAACCGGGTTTTTTCCGTGCGCAAAATCAGTCCGAGTCCCCGGCGCAGCGCGCTGGTGGTGAGCGGGTCGAGCTTGAGCGCGGCATGGATTTTCTGCGCGAGCGGGCTGCATTTCTTCAGGGGCACAAAGTGTTCGGGGTAATGCACCTCGCGCAGGTACGTCATGCTCATGAGGACGGCGAGGCCGCCCGGGATCTTGCCGTAGAAGATCTCGCGTGGATGGCGGGCGGGCAGTTCGTTTTTCCAGGTCCAGATGGCGGTGATTTTTTGCCCCCAGCCTTTCCCGCCAGGCTGGCGGCCGGGCAAATCGACGACGTTCCAAAGTGAGGCCATGCGACCCTTGTCATCCGAGAAGATTCCGCAAATTTTCGATTTCAGGACGAAGGCTCTTGCCTCCTCCATGGTCCGGACGGAAGGCGGTTTTCGGATCATCGAACAAACAGTCGCAATAGGGAGATGTCGATTTTCCCGCAGGTCCATGCGCCGACCCGCTCACCGAATCTCACCGGGTCTGGTTTCTCAGCGCGCGCATGCGGGCACCGGAACCCACCATGGTGCGCCATCCGACGGGAAAGATATCGAGAATGCGGCTGAGGAAGCTTTTCGTCACTGGCTTGGCCGTCTGGGCTTCGCGCAGGAGAACGTTGGTGGGATCTTCATAGCCGGCGCGGAGGAAGGCCTTGCGCCGATGGATTTCGGCCATGTGGTGAAGGGTGCCTCCAGTTTCCAGGAGATGGTCGGCGATCCGGAGGATCCGGCGGTTGGGCAGCATTTCCGGGCAGATCCGCCGCACCACGCCGAAGGCAGTCTGGGGACGGTATCCGGCCGAGGTGAGAATCGTGATCGCCGCCGCGGTGGAACGGCTGATGCCCGCCTCGCAATGCGCGAGCAGCCCCCAATCGATCAGGGGCGACAGCGCTTTGCCGAATTCCACCAACTCAACCACGTCATCTTCCTGGGGCGGGCAATACCGGGCAAAATTCGGCAGGTTCATCTCAATGTCATCAAGATCATTGAAAACCAACTGAAGCTGGCGTTCGGTGGAGCGGGGAGGCTGAAGGGCGGTGCCCGTCTCGTCCGGGTCAATGAGGCTGACAAAATGCGTCACCGGCGCATCCAAGTAATGCGTCACACCATCACGGGGACAGACCATCAAGCGCATAGCGCCTAAAGAGTACGCCCGCGGGCGCGGGACTGACAATGGAAAAAATGAGAAATTGCGCCCTGAACCGGGCCAGCCGTCGCAGCGACTTTACTTCTTATCCGCTTCGAGAGCGGCGCGGACCTCGTCGCCGATCTGTTCGTAGAGGGCGGGATCGTTTTTCAGCGCTTCCTTGGCGGCATCGCGACCCTGCGCCAGCTGATTGCCTTTGTAGCTGAGCCAGGAACCGCGTTTCTCGAGGATGTTCTTTTCCAGGGCGAGATCGATGAGCGATCCCGTGCTGGAAATGCCCTCGTTGTACATGATGTCGAACTCCGCCTCGGTGAAGGGAGCCGCAACCTTGTTTTTGACGACTTTGACTCGGGTGCGGTTACCGGTGACGGTGCCGTCGCTGGTTTTGATCGCACCGATGCGGCGGATGTCAACGCGGACGCTAGAATAGAATTTGAGGGCCTTGCCGCCGGGCGTGGTCTCGGGGTTGCCAAACATGACACCGATTTTTTCACGGATCTGATTGGTGAAAATGCAGGTCGTGCGCGATTTGGAAATGAAGGCCGTGAGCTTGCGCAGGGCGTTGCTCATGAGCCGGGCCTGGGCGCCGACGACGGCATCGCCGATCTCGCCTTCGAGTTCGGATTTCGTGACCAGAGCCGCGACGGAGTCGAGCACGATCACGTCCAGAGCGTTGGAACGCACCAGCGTCTCGCAAATGCGCAGAGCCTCTTCGCCGGAGCTGGGCTGGGAGACAAGGAGATCGTCAAGATTCACCCCCAACTTGCGAGCGTAAGAAGGGTCGAGGGCATGCTCGACGTCGATAAATCCGGCCAGTCCACCGCGTTTTTGCGCCTGGGCCACCACAGTAAGGGTGAGGGTGGTTTTGCCCGAACTTTCCGGGCCGTAAATTTCAATGATGCGTCCCCGGGGAAAGCCGCCGACCCCGAGCGCACGGTCGATGAGAATGTTGCCGGTTGGAATGACATCAACCGGCGATGTGCTGGCGTCGCCGAGACGGCGGATGGCCTCGCTGCCGTAATCTTTTTCGATCTGCTGGATGGCGAGATCGAGGTTCTTGTTGCGTTGAACGGTGACTTTGTCTTCGGCGGGGGATGTGGTGACTTCTTTAGCCATGATGATTTTGGAAAACTAACGGGATTGGACGGAATGACAAGACCCTGAAAAAAAGAAAGCCCGCCTTGCGGCGGGCTCCTTTTTTTCGGGCGGGGAAACCGTTTGGCGGCTAGCGCGAATAGAGTTCGACAACGAGTTGTTCGTTGACGATGGGATTGATTTCCGAGCGGGTCGGGATGCGGACGACGGAACCGCTGAGGTTTTCCTTGTCCACCAGGAGCCATTCCGGCGGCGTGATGGCCGAGGTCTGGTC
>JBMOHI010000220.1:0-4532 GCA_049317925.1 Terrimicrobiaceae bacterium | reverse complement strand
TTCTCACCGGCGGCACCACCTTGCTCTCGGTCGGCGCGCTGTATTTCTTCGGCGGGGCCGTGCTGCGGGATTTCTCCTTCGCCATCCTCATCGGCATTGTGATCGGAACCTATTCCTCGATCTTTATTGCCTCTCCGATTGTGCTCTGGTGGTCAAAACTCCGCGGCAAAAGCATCCGCCGTGAGGTGCTCGAAAGCGAAAGCCTCACCAAGGCCTGAGCCCGGGCCTCAGCAGATTTTGCCGATGCGGTTTTTCTCCGCGTATTCTTCGGTATCCGGTCCCACCCAGCGGGGATCAATCGGTTCGGAAGCGAGTTGGTAGCGCGTGTCGGTGGAAATCCGGTAGGAGGTGGTCCGGTTGTCCAGGCTGGCGTGAATGGTGGACATGCCGAAAGTCAGCAGGTCGCCCGCTTGGAATTCCGCCGTGAGCCAGCGTCCGCCTAATTTCTCCCGCAGGGTTGCGGGATTGTTGGAGAGCAGCCCGCTCTTGTGTTTGTAAGGACCCCGGTTGGCGCAATACGTGTCCACATCGCTTTCCAAATAGTTGCGGATGCGATCCGATTGGGTGTGCGATTTTTCCAGCATCATCAATCCGCCCACCTCCAGGGAAGTGTCGCGATAGGGGATCCACGCGGTCATCACGTTGCGCGTTCCCCGTCCCATGTAGGGCAGATCGCAGTGGGGTTGGGTGCCTTTGCCCGGTCGAATGAGCCGAACCCAGATGTGGTCGTAGGCCCGCACCGGACCGCCCAGGAGTTCGGCATAGAAATTCATCAGCCGGGGAGAGAAAACGAGACCGGGCAGGAGAGTGTTCCCATCGAGGATTTCCTGGCGGCTGGGATTGCGGGGTTCAGGCGATGCCACCATTTCGTCCTTGGGATGTTGGGGATCAAGGGAGCCTTTCCGTTGGAGCCGCCGGATGAATTCCTCACGAACGGCCAGCACCTCATCACGGGGAAAGAAACCAGGGATGTAGAGATAACCGTCCTGGTCGAGGTTCCTTTTGAGGACGGCTTCCTGCCCCGGCACATAACTGGAACGGCGGAGTTCGCCGAAGGAATTGGGCGACAGGTCGAGTTGGTGGCCAGAGGAAGTGAGGGTGGAACTTGTGATCATGGACATAATATAGCTGGCCTTCAACGTTGAGAAAATGGGGAAAACGGACATAAACTTGTGTTTTTCGGCACAATACGTAAGCTTGCCGAATGCCCCGGCAGAGCCTTCCCCTGCAATTTCGCAACGCCCTGGCCTCGCCTGTGGGCAGCATCACCATGGCGGCCTTTGCCCTCCGGCAGAAGGTCGCGCTCGAACAACCCCGGATTTTTGCACAATACGCCTTGGTTTACCTGCTGGATGGCCGCGGATTTTATGAGGATGCGAACGGCTGGCGGCAGAAACTCGTCCCGGGTGACATGATTCTCGTTTTTCCTGACCTGGAGCATTTTTACAACCCAGAGCCCGGACGCACCTGGGCCGTTTCTTTTCTCTGCTTCGCCGGGCCGGTCTTTGATCTGTGGCGGGAGATGGACATTTTGAATCCGCGCTGGCCCGTTTATCATCGCGATCCGGTTGATGAGTGGAGCCGGCGCATGGGAGCCGTCCTCGGTCCCCAGCGCAGGATCGGGGCTGATTCTCCCTTGGTGGAAACCTGCCGCCTGTTGAGTTTTCTGGCCGCCGTGCTGACCGGAGAGGGGGATGTTCCCCTGCTTGATGAAGACCGCCGCTGGGCGCAGCGTGCGTGTGGATTGATTGAGGCTTCCCTCGGTCAGGAACCCGATTGGGCGGGCCTCGCGCGCCAGTTCGGTCTTTCCCTCGATGGGTTTCGCAAACGATTCGCCCGCCTCACGGGACATCCCCCGGCGCGTTATCGCATGGGGCGGCTGATTGACCGGGCCTGTGAGTTAATGTGCGAAACGCGATGGTCCGACCGGCAGATTGCGGAGCAGCTTGGGTTTTGTGACGAATTTTATTTCTCCCGGCGTTTCAAAGAGATCACCGGCCGGTCACCGCGGGTGTTTCGCCACACCCTTGCCTTGCGGGCGGAGACCGCCTGAAAAGGCAAACGCACGCGGCTGGAGTCCGGTATGTTTTTTAAACCAGCGGGCAAAATAGTTCTGATCAAGAAACCCGAGGGCCGCTGCGGTCTCTCCGATGCGACGGTTTTTGCGCAGCAGCCGCCGGGCTTTTTCGATCAGATAGGCGTCACGGTATTCGCGCAGGGTTTGGCCGGTGGCGGCTTTGAAAATTCGGTTGAGATAGTCGGGTTGATATCCCATGCGCTCTGCCATGGCCGCGATGGTTGGCAGTGAGATATTCTCCGCGCGCAAAAGCCGGTCGAACTGCCGTACGAAGGAAGGAGTCTGCCGTGCCAGCGGCGGAAGGATATCCAGCCCGCGCAGCAGGATGTCGAGGATGCGCAGGGTTGTCGCGGCGACCAGCAGCCGGCAACCGGGCAGGTTGGGGTCGGGCAGTTTCGTCAGTCCGGAAAGTTCCCTTCGGACGCTGCCCGTATCCGAGAGACCCAGCCGGGCGAGGGAAAAGCCGCGTTTAATCGAACCTCGCCAGTCGAGGTCGAGCACCAGGCAGAGCGGACGCCGCCCTGACGTCTCACGAAAGCTGTGAACACTGCGGGGCGGCAGGAAAACCGCCGCCCCCGGTCCGATCTCATGACTTTCATTCTCCGAGAAGATGGTTCCCCTTCCGCTCAGATAGCAGAGGATCTGCCCGAAGGTGTGGGAGTGCTCGGCCAGCTTGTCCACTTCAGGCAGATGCCGGTTGAGGCGCAGCCGCCGCAGATGAAGGCCGGGCAAACGCACGTCCAGTTCCTGGAGGAGCAGGGGACGGTAGTGCTTCACCTGGATACCTAGGCAGGGATAGAGACAAAAAAAAAGTCGTTTCTGTGCTAAAAATATCGGCACTGTCATAACGGCATTCCGAAACGCCCGCTAGGTTGTTGGCATGACTTCCCCCGCTGTTGTTCTCGTCACTGGATCCAGCCGTGGCCTTGGGCGCGGTGTTGCCGAGTCCCTCGCTTCTGCCGGATACAGCGTTGCCGTCCACTACGCCAGCAACCAGAAAGCGGCCGAGGAAACCGCAGAGGCATGCCGGAAGCTGGCCATTGATGGCGCGCAAAAATTCGCAATGGTGGGTGGCAATATCGGCCTGGCCGCGGATCGCCAGCGACTCTTCGATCAAACCCTAGAAGCCTTCGGTCAGCTCGACGCCCTGGTCAACAACGCCGGCATTGCGCCGCGCGTGCGGGCCGACATCACGGAAGCCACCGAGGAGATTTTTGACGAGGTCATGGACGTGAATCTGAAGGGTCCCTATTTTCTCTCGCAGCTCGCCGTTCGTCACTGGCTGGCCCACCCGGGTGCCTCGCGGCTTTCCACCGGTTACAAGCTCATCTTCGTGACCTCGCTCTCCGCCAACACCGCGTCGGTGAATCGCGGCGAATACTGCATCTCCAAAGCCGCCCTGGCCATGGCCTCGCAACTCTGGGCTGTGCGCCTGGCCACGGAGGGTATCCAGGTGATGGAACTCCGCCCCGGTATCATGGCCACGGACATGACCTCCGGGGTGAAGGAAAAATACGACAAGCTGCTGGCCGAGGGCATCGTCCCGCAAAAACGCTGGGGCACCCCCGCCGATCTGGGCCGGGCCGTGGAATCCATCCTGGCCGGGCATTTTCCGTTTTCCACCGGTGATATCATTAACGTGGACGGGGGTTTCCACCTGCGGCGGCTTTAATGCGTCATTGGTCAATCGTCAGTAGTCATTTGTTTCCATGATAAAAATCAACACATCCCTCCAACCCTCGGACCTCACCCCCAAGTTGAAGAAACTTTGGGAAGCGTCCGCGCCCAAAATCCTTTCCCTTGATGCGGACGATAAACCCGGCTCGGCCACGCCGGTTTTCACCGTGGCGGGCAAATACACCGCCCGCGGTTGGACCGAGTGGACGCAGGGTTTTGTTTATGGCTCCGCCATCCTGCAATACGACGCTACTGGCGACGAAAAATTCCTCACGCTTGGACGCGACCGCACCCGCCAGCGCATGGCCCATCACATCACCCACATCGGCGTGCATGATCATGGTTTCAACAATGTTTCCACCTACGGAAATCTGCTCCGTCTCATGGTCGAGGGACGCATTCCCGCCAACGCCGGGGAGCGGGATTTCTACGAACTCGCCCTCAAATGCACCGGGGCCGTGCAGGCCGCCCGCTGGACCAAAATCGCCGGTGGGGGAGGCTACATCTATTCCTTCAATGGCCCGCACTCGCTCTTTGCCGACACCATCCGCTCTCTGCGGGCTCTCTCCGTTTCCCATGCCCTCGGTCACGTGCTCATGGGCGAGAAGGATCTGAAAATCTCCCTGCTCGACCGGTTGCTGCAGCATGCCCGAACGACTTCGGACTTCGCGGTTTTTTACGGCGAGGGTCGCGATGCTTACGATGAACGCGGGCGCACCGCGCATGAGAGCATCTTCAATCTCAATGACGGGAACTTCCGCTGTCCGAATTCCCAGCA
>JBMOHI010000219.1:0-4546 GCA_049317925.1 Terrimicrobiaceae bacterium | reverse complement strand
CTTCACCCGGCGTGGACCTGGTGGCGGGCACGCAGAAATTCCATCGCGTGGCCGAGCACGTGGAGGAGTTGCTGCAACGGCGGATGAACACCTTGATGGACGATCCGCGCCTCCCCATCGTCGATGTGGGCGAGGAAGCAGATTCGCAGTCCACTATTCGCGATCACCTGACCAAAGCGGAACAAGCCTCGGCGTTTGTCTCGATCATGCAAGGGTGCAACATGCATTGCGCCTTCTGCATCGTGCCGCAGACCCGCGGGGCCGAGCGCAGCCGCACCATCGGCGATATCGTCAGCGAAGTCCGCGGCCTGGCTGGACGCGGCGTGAAGGAGGTCACCCTGCTGGGACAAATCGTCAATTTGTATGGACGCCATGAATTCGAGAAGCGCGATGGCTTGAGCCCGTTCGTGCAATTGCTGGAAGCGGTCAGCGAGGTCGAGGGCATCGAGCGGGTCCGCTTCACCTCGCCCCACCCGATCGGTTTTCGCGATGACCTCATTGCGGCCTTCGCCCGCCTGCCCAAGCTGGCCGAGCATGTCCATTTCCCGTTGCAAAGCGGCTCGAACCGCATTTTGAAAATCATGCGCCGCGGCTACACGGTGGAAAAATATCTCGATCTCGTCGGCCGTCTGCGCGCGGCCCGGCCCGGCATCGCCATCACCACGGACATCATCGTGGGGTTCCCGGGCGAGACCGAGGAGGACTATCAGGAAACCCGCGCGGTGGCGGACGCCGCCAGTTTCGACAACGCCTATGTATTCCGGTACTCCCCACGCCGCGACACGCCCGCTGCCACGATGGACAGCCAGCTTTCCGAGGAGGTCAAGGAAGCCCGCAACAAGGATCTCCTCGATGTGATCAACCGCCACACCCGCGCGAAGCTGGACGCGCTGATCGGACACCGGGTGGAGATTCTTTGTGAGGGTCCGAGCAAGCACAACGCCAACCGTCTCAGCGGCCGCACCCGCACCAATAAAGTCGCCGTCTTCGAGGGCGCACCGCGTCACGTCGGGCAGATTTTTGAATTAAACGTGGTCTCCGCCACCAACTCCACCCTTTACGGCGACCCGGCCGTGCTCGATTCCTGATCCGCCTGTGAAAGATTTCATCCCGCGGAAAACCGTCTATCGCCTCTCCCTCTACAACCGCTGCCTGGAACATTTCGGGCAAAATGGCGGGGGCACGGTTTCTTCCGAAACGCTGGCGAAGATCGCTGGAGTGAAGCCCACCCAGCTCCGCAAGGATTTAGGTTATTGCGGACAGATCGGCAAACGCGGACTCGGTTACGATGTTGCCCTGCTGCGCAAGCGACTCGCGGAAACACTGGGCACCTCGCGGCTTCAGCCCGTCGTTCTGATCGGAACAGGCAACCTCGGTTCGGCCCTGCTTCGTTATCAAGAGGGATTCGCCAAGGAGGGGTTCGAGATCGCCGCCGCCTTCGACGCCCAGCCGCAGAAACGCTCGCCTGATATTTCCGTGCCGATCCTGGCCATGACCGAATTGGCCGACTTTATCGCCACGCGCGGGGTGAAGATGGCCATTCTCTGCGTGCCGGGAACCTCGGCCCAGGAGGCCTGTAATGTTCTTTTGCAGAATGGCATTCAAGCCATCCTGAACTTCGCCCCCGTCATTTTGCAGACCCCCGCCGGCGTCGCGGTCAACAACGTGAATCTCGCGATCGAACTGGAAAATCTGAGCTATTTTATCCAATGAGCCCGGCGCATAAACCGGCGGAGATTTTCGTTCCGGAGTTTGACCTGCGTCGGACTCTCGAAAGCGGACAGATTTTCCACGCCATGCCGACCGGCCCGGGCTGGCAGGTACTGGTTGATCGCACGCCTCTCTATGTCGAACAACAGGATCACATCCTGCGCGTGACGGCGGGTCACGAATCCCTCGCGCAAAGTTACCTCTCTCTCGATCATCCGTTGGAAACCATTTACGCGGCGTTTCCCCCGGACCCGTTCAGCCGCGCCGCGCTGGAATCCTGCCGCGGACTGCGCATCCTGCGCCAACCCAAATGGGAATGCCTGGCGACGTTCATCACCTCGCCGATGAAACAAGTCGCCCACATCCGGCAGATCTCCCTGCACCTGCGCGAACGCTTCGGCACGCCGGTTGCGGGCTCGCTCATCAATACCTATCCCACCCCGAAGCAACTCGCGGGAGCAACCGAGCAGGATTTGCGCAAATGCGGCCTCGGCTTCCGCGCCAAAAGCCTACTCGCCACCGCTCGAATGATCGCGGCGGAAAAGGTTGACCTCAACTCGCTCGCGCAAATGCCGACGAACGAACTGCGCGACCGGCTCTGCAAATGGCCCGGCGTGGGCCGCAAGGTGGCAAACTGCGTCCTGCTCTTCGCCTATGAACGCCTTGACGCGGTTCCGGTGGATGTCTGGATCGCGCGCATTCTCCTGGCCATGCGCCGCCGCAAATCCTCCAACCTCGAACTCGAGCGCTACTCCAACCGCCGCTTTGGGGCCTACGCCGGCTACGTCCAGCAGTATCTGTTTCATCATGCGAGGATGACCAAAACCCTCCCCGCCACATGAGTGCCTCCGCCCTTTGGGACTGGCGCAACGGCGAGCAGCGCAAAACCGCGGCCGCGTTTCTCACATCGCTCCTTTTTCACCTGCTGATCATCCTGCTGGTGGCTTTGTTCTTTGCCCTGCGCCCGGCCCCGACCCCGCCGGTCCTTGAGGAAGTGCCCGTCGAACTCACCCTCATCGACCCGCCCTCCGCCAAGCCGAACACCAAACCCTCTTACATCGAGACCAACGAAACCCAACGCTCTGACGCGCCCCCGGAAAACATGGTCTTCGAATCCGACAAGGACACCCGCGCCGCTGCCATGCAGCCCGCCGCCGGCGATGCGCCTGTGCCCACGCAGGACGGGATGGAGATTCCCGCCCTTGAGTTTGAAAACAAGGAATACACGCCCGGCAAGGAAGCCCGTCCCTCCGCCCCGGCCGTTCAGGCGCAACCCGCCTCCACTCCTGAGCCGCCGGCCGAGCCCGCCTCCACTCCGCGCCAGACGACCCAGTTGGCCCTGCTCGAACCGCCCAAACCGGCCAACACCCCTCGCCCCCAGACCGAGCAACCCAAGCCTGCCGTGCAGCAGCAACCTCCCCAGGCCGCCAAGCCTCCCGGATACCAGCCCCAGACCCGCATCACCCGCATCCGCGGCAATATTTCCAACCGCGGCCGCTCCGCCGTCGATGCCACCGCCACACCCTTGGGCCGCTACAAGAAAATGCTCTCGGACGCCATCGGCTCGCGCTGGTATTTCTACGTGAATGAACAAATGGGCCTGCTCACCATGGGCACGGTGGATCTTCGCTTCATTGTGACGGCCAACGGCAAAGCGCAGAAAGTACAAGTCGTGCGCAACAGCTCGAACGAGAGCTTTGCGGCTTGCAGTGTGCGGGCCGTCGTGGAAGCTGAAATTCCGCCGATTCCAGCCGAACTGGTTCCCATGCTGGAAAACGGCCGCATCGAAATCGACTACTCGTTCACCATCCTTTCAAACTAATGGACTTCTTCATCGCATCCTTCCTCTCCGGCATCGCCGATTTTTTCATCAAGGGCGGCCTTTTCATGTTCTTCCTCATGGCGCTCTCCGTCTGCGCCGTCACGGTCATCATCCTGCGCGCCCTCGCCCTGCGCCAGGGCGGGGTGCTGCCCGCCGCCCTGAGCGCGGAAATCGAACGTCTGGAACCCGGTGAATCCCTCGACAAACTGCAAAAGCTGATTCCGCAATATCCCTCCCCGCTCGCCCGCGTGCTCGACACGCTGGTCAAACACCTTACCTGGCCGCGTTCGGAAGTCATCGAGGCGGTGCAAACCCGCGCCCGCCACGAGGTTTCCGGGATGGAAAAAGGCCTGGTGATCCTCGAGATCGCCACCGGCGTCGCGCCGCTCCTCGGATTGCTCGGCACGCTCTCGGGCCTGGTCGGCATCTTTGCCAGCATCGGAGCCGATCCCGTGGCCGTGGCCCGCGGCATCGCCGAAGCCCTCAACACCACCATCGTCGGCCTCGCCGTGGCGGTGCCCTGCATGGTGATGTACAACTATTTTCAACGCCGCATCGAAGTCATGGCCGTCGAAATGGAGTCCCTCGTCTCCGACCTTATTGCAAAGTGCTATCCGCAGGGCGCCACCCCGACGATCCTCAAGATCACGAAATGAGATTCTACACCCGCAAGCGGCGCGCCCCTTCGATCATCATCGTTTCGTTGATCGACATTCTCGCCATCCTGCTGATCTTTTTCATCGTCACCACCACGTTCCAGAAGAAGCAGCCGCAACTGCAGATCAACCTCCCCGAATCCAAAACGGCCGAGCAGGCTCCCGCGGAAAAATCCGACCCCCTCGTGCTCCGCATCAAATCCTCCGAGGAAATCACCCTTGATGAGAAAGCCGTCACGATTGACGCCCTGGCTGCCACGTTGATCTCGCTGCGGGAAAAATCCCCCGACCGGCCCATCGCCATGCAGGCCGACCGCGACGCTCCCTTCGGCGTGGTGGTCAAGGCCCTCGATGCCCT
>JBMOHI010000218.1:0-4561 GCA_049317925.1 Terrimicrobiaceae bacterium | reverse complement strand
ATCCGCAGCGCCCAGGGTTGGGTTGAGCCGTCCTGAGGGAAGCTCGGTCTCTATCCAGTTCCCGCCCCCTCATCCCACCGCCGCACCTCAGCGGCGGCGGCCAGACGCGTCTCCACCTTCAGTTTCGCCATGATGCTGGTGACATAGTTATCCACCGTGCGGGATCTCAGGATCAGGATCACTCCCACTTCCTCGCTGGTCTTGCCCTCCTCGACCCAATGCAGCACCTCCGCTTCCCGCGCCGTGAGCCCCATCGCCATCAGCCTTTGCGGGCAGCGCCCGAGTCGTTGCCCCGGCACATGCACACGCGCCATTCCTTCCAAATGCGGACGCAGCAGTTCCACCATATCCCGTTGCTCGCGGTTCAGCGGCAAACCGTCTCGATGGACTGCCTCCATCACCACCCGTCGCTCCTCCCGCGCCAGAAACTCCAGCCTCACCGGCACGAATTGCCCGATCAGCAGAGTCGCCATCTCTGCCAAATGCGCGAGCGACACCGCCCCGTGCAGCTTCTGCAGCCCGGCCATCAATACCGTTACCATTTGCAAATGGTGCAATGCTTCCTCCGGATTGGTTAGCCTGCATGAGCATCACCCATGCCACCCGCGTAGAGTAATTCTACACATAGACACCTCCCGCCTCGGCTGACACCGTCCGCCGCGTCATGTCCGGCTGCGAATTTCCCGCCCATCAGACCGCCGCCCCGGTGTTTTCCTTCTACCGGTTGACTCTCACACCCGACCGGATCGCCCTCGCAGCGGCCAAACTCGATCTCGCATCCGCCCCGATGCCGCTTTCGTTCGACCCATCGCCCCGCGCAGCGAACCGGACGCATCACGCAGTCAGCCGCTCGCCCCTTACACCCGCCAGACTCGATCTCGCAACGGCCAGATCGCTGCTCGCAGGGAACGCCTTGCATCTTACATGCAACAAACTCCCCCTCACACCCGCCCGGCTGCCTCTCGCAGTCGGCGCACCGCGTTTTGCAGTCAACCAGCTAGGGACGACGCTCCGCCGCCGTCCGTCGAAGAAAACCCAAATCGGACAGCAGCGGAGTGCCGTCCCTACCAAATAAAACTATGAACGACCGTCAGGAAAACAAACTCAGCATGTATCTCGCCGTCCTCAATGTCTTGCAGGCCAACACCGCCACGTGGCAGCCCAAGGTGGCCTTCACCGCCGCCCAGGGCGCATTTGTCACCGCCGTCGGTGCCCTCCAGGGACTCGCCCAGGCGCAGGATACCGAATCCGCCGGAGCCACCGCCCAGAAGCAAACCACCCGCCTCGCCCTGGCCGATGCCGCGCTGCCCATTTCGGGTGCGCTGCAAGGCTACGCCGCCGTCATTGGCAATGGCGAACTCGCCGCCAATGCCACCGTCACCCGCACCGACCTCATCCACAAGCGCGACTCCGCCGCCCTCACCATCGGCCAGAACCTCCTCGCTCTCGCCCAAGCGAACGCAGCAAACCTCGTAGCCTACGACGTGAGCGCCGCCGCCATCGCCGCTTTCGGCCAGATCGTCACGGACTACGCCGCCCTCCTCCAGCGTCCCCGCGCCGTCATCGCCAGCCGCGCCGCCGCCACCGGGCAACTGGCCGCCGCCTTCAGCACGGTGGATGGCATCCTGAAGAAGCGCCTCGACCCCTTGAGCCTCGGCTTCCGCGCCAGCGCCCCGGCCTTCTTCCTCGCCTACGAAGCCGCCCGCGAGATCGTGGATAATTCTGGCCCCGGCGCGGCTGAGCCTCCTGTGCCGCCGAATCCGTGAGAAGCGGGGAGCAAAAGCTCTCCTTGTTCTCACAAATACAACGCGCGCCAAATCCGATGGAGTGTTCGATTCAATTTTTTTGGGGTTAAGGCGCACTCCCAAATCCGCAAAACCGTCCACCCGGTTGCATGCAAAGCGCGCTTCACGGAACGGTCGCGTTTGATATTGCGCGCGAGCTTCGGCAGCCAAAAATCTGGTCTGCTTTTTGGAATGCGACCATGCGTTGGGCATCCGTGCCAAAAGCAACCGTCCACAAACAACGCCACTTCCTGCGCTCGGAAAACGAAGTCTGGCTTTCCTGGCAGCGGCACTCCACGACGCCAGCTGACGATGCCGGCCTTCCTCATGAGTGAAATTGTTCTTAATTCGGTCGATGCGTTTCCTGTAGCTCGGACGCGCGTCGTGCGTGCGGTGCGTTCCGCAGCAGTTAGCGTGTCCACCTCAAGGATGAAGGCGTTCGCCGTATTTGAATTCCTTTAATTCGGGGTAAAGGATGAATCCGAATTTAAGCAGTGTGAGCTGCCAGTTAGCCCCAAGGGCTTGAGCGCACTTCACGAGAATCATTCGTGCATTTCTAGGGACGCCGCTTAGTTCGACAGGTGTCGATGCAGCCTTGCCTAGTTTTTCATAGCGTAGCAAAAATGGCAGCTGATCTTTGAGCATCCGCAGGATATCGCCGACCTCGCTTTGGTCGGGGATGTTCTCCACTGGCCAATCATCGCGAACAGGGTAAGCATTGTTGAACCAGCTCGGTTTAGTTGTGTCCCGTTCTTTTCCGGGATCCTTTGGGCCAAAGCCAGTGCCGTTCCATTTGCACTCGCCGCGATCCTTGAAGC
Organism: Terrimicrobiaceae bacterium; assembly: GCA_049317925.1. Classification (GTDB taxonomy): domain Bacteria; phylum Verrucomicrobiota; class Verrucomicrobiia; order Chthoniobacterales; family Terrimicrobiaceae; genus CAMASH01. Next base: position 1,959 of record JBMOHI010000218.1, on the reverse strand, counting down.
GGTCGATGAGTAGACCTTCGTTGGCGCTAGTGCTCCATGCTTCGTCCAATAGGAGCGCCTTAAAACCAATTGTTGTTAAGTCGATGGCGTGCCTGCCGCGGAGCTTCCAAAGATGTTCGCTCAAACGCTCGGCAATTCCATCAGCCTTGCCTGCATAAACTGCGATACCTTCCTGATAAACCACATACACTCCTTTAACTGTTTCATTCTTCACTTGGAAATCTTCAAGTAGAGTGAGCGCTTCATTGGTCAAGATGCTCACCGGAAGTTTTTCCAGTCGCTCGATAAGCTGCTCTGTTACCGCCTGCGGAAGATTAAAGCGAAAATAGGCAAACATTTATAATAGCGGCGGAGTGTTGTTAGCATCATGAAGCTCAATGGCCGCCCGCACGCTTCGCAACACTACCTCGCCCAGCTTTACCGGAACGGCATTTCCAAGCTGCCGCATGTTTTCAGACCAACTCCCCTCGAAAACGTATTCATTGGGAAATGACTGCAAACGGCAAGACTCACGAACAGAAAAGTAGCGCACTTCTCCATTGGGATAACGCATCATATTCTCACCGCCTGGAACACCGTGGTCTCCGGCTTTGAGGGTCTTCGCGGGTTCATCCAGCGGACTACCCGTGTGACCGGGATATGAGCGTGCGCCAGATTGAAAGGTGTGGTTTGCGAAGCGGGCGACGCTCGCGCGAACCGCAGGTTCGCCCAAGTCTGAAATTGCGTCGCGAACCGTGAGCCAAGGTAGTCGGTTCATCGGTGGAGTAAAGAGCAAGCCCTCGCTTGTTTGCCGCGCGAATTGCGCCGGCATGGTGGGGCGATCACGCAAAGCAACTTCATGGCGCCTCCAGTAGTCACCAGTTGTCCATTGCGAATGCAGCAATGCTTCACGCGAATGGGTTGCTGTCGGAAATGTCCACGGAATGCGAATATCGGAGCGGAAGCCAACGAAGAAGACACGCTCGCGCTTTTGCGGCACTCCGAAATCGGCGGCGTTCAGTAACTGCGAGATAACGCGGTAGCGCAGGTCTGGTTTGGCCCCTTGAGTATGAATCCGCTCCAGTCGCGAACGATGCTCCATCCAATCCTCGTATCCGCGGCGAACGATGCCCGGATACCGCAGTTGGAGTTCGATATAGCTGAAATACTTGGCGAAAGCTTGACGGGTCAGTCCTTTCACGTTTTCAAACACGAAAACACGCGGATGAACTTCGCGCACGACACGCGCCGCTTCTGGGAAAAGATTCCGCTGGTCACCCATCGCGCGGTGCTTGCCACCGATCGAAAACGGCTGGCAGGGAGGCCCGCCAGAAACGAGGTCCGCTCGCCCCTGCCATTTGCGGAAATCCTGATGGTGAACATCACCCTCGATTAGAGGCCAATGACGAACAGGCTCATACCCGCGCCGTTGGTTTATTCGAATGGTCTCGCAGGCATCGTGATTGAATTCGAGCACGGCATCGTGCTCGAAACCCGCATTCGATGCCGCAAGTGCAAGTCCACCAGCTCCGGCGAAAAGTTCTACGCAGCGCAGTGCGCGACGCGGCGGCAGGCTGGGGTCTTCGCGAATGGTAGACGGCTTGCTAGCCGCCTGCGGAGGACAAGACCGTTGTTCTCGCTGCAAAGGCTTCTTACGCTTCAGCGATTTCTGCCGATAGAGGGGGATTGCTGCTTTTTTATTCGCGGGTTTCTTTTTCATCTCGTGGAGAGAGACTTCGCGGATACTGCCATAAGGTGCATGAGTGTCGAGCCGTCTTGATTTTTCGAACTAAAAAAGCTCCAAGGCCGGCTCGCACTGCGTCTCGGACACAAATTTTCCCAGGGCTTCCTTGAGCTGCTCCGGTGTAAACTTGGCTTGGATTTTGTCCATTGCAGCATTGGCCAGTTCGTCGCAACGTTCATTTCCCTCGTGGCCGGCGTGGCCTTTCAGCCATTGCCAGGTGATGCGGTGTTTTTGCG
>JBMOHI010000217.1:0-4593 GCA_049317925.1 Terrimicrobiaceae bacterium | reverse complement strand
AGCCATGTCTGACCAACCTCTCACCGGCCACGAATGTCCCGGAGATCCCTGCACGATCGTCATCTTCGGGGCCTCCGGCGACCTGACCAAACGCAAACTCCTCCCGGCTCTTTACAATCTCAAGGCGTTCAAGCTGCTCCCGGAAAACTTCGCCGTCATCGGCGTGGCCGTGAGTGACAGCAACGACGAATTATACCGGACGAAAATCACCGCCGACATCAAGGAGTTCGCCACCCGCCCGGTGGATGACAAGGACTGGGCCGATTTCGCCCAGCGCAGCTATTACATCGCGGGCGATTTCAATAATCCCGACACCTTCAAGCACCTCGCGGCCAAAATCTCTGACGTCCAAAAAACCTGGAGCCTCCCGGGCAATGTTCTGTTCTACCTTGCGGTTGCGCCCAGCTTTTTTGCCAAGGTCGTCGAACAACTGGATATCGTCGGCCTGACCACGGAAACGCCCGGGGCCTGGCGCCGGGTTATCATCGAGAAGCCTTTCGGCCACGATCTGGCCAGTGCGCGGGAGTTGAACGCTGACCTGACCAAGCACATCGCGGAGCGCCAAATCTACCGCATTGATCATTATCTCGGCAAAGAGACCGTGCAAAACATCATGGTCTTCCGCTTTGGCAACAGCGTCTTTGAGCCCATCTGGAACCGCCGCTACATCGAATACGTCCAGATCACCGTGGCCGAGGAACTCGGGGTCGAACTGCGCGGCGGCTACTACGACCATTCCGGCGTGGTGCGCGACATGGTGCAGAATCACATTCTTTCCGTCCTCTCCCTTGTCGCGATGGAACCACCCAGTTCCATCTCGGGTGACAGCGTGCGCAACGAAAAGGTCAAGGTCCTCGAAGCCATCCGCCCGATGGAACCCGAAGAGATCCTCTCCAATACCGTGCGCGGCCAATACGGGGCCGGAATAATCAATGGCAAACACGTCCCCGGCTACCGCACGGAGGCCGACGTGAATCCGAATTCCAACACCGAGACCTTCGTCGCCATGAAACTCGAGGTGGAGAATTGGCGCTGGGCCGAGGTGCCTTTCTACATCCGCAGCGGCAAGCGCCTTGCCGCCCACACCACCCAGATTGTCATCGGCTTCCGCCGCGCCCCGCTCCTGCTTTTCGGCAAGGACATCGAGAACAACATCATGCCGAACCGGCTGGTCATTCACGTGCAGCCGGATGAAGGCATCACCCTCGACATCCATGCCAAGCGCCCCGGTCCGAGCATCAACATCGCCAACGTGCCGCTCGATTTCAGCTACTCGGATTTCGGCGAACACACCGCCGCCACCGGCTACGAAACCCTGCTCTACGATTGCATGATCGGTGACACCACACTCTTCCACCGTTACGACAGCGTCGATGCGTCCTGGCGCATCGTGAACCCGATTCTCGACATCTGGCAGGCGCTCAAGGCCCGGGATTTCCCCAACTACGCCGCCGGCACCTGGGGTCCGGAAGCCGCCGACCACTTGATCGAGAAAACCGGTCACAAGTGGCATCACTACCTCCTCAAACGGTAGTGGCGGGCCTCCTGCGGTCGCTGTTCCCCCATGCCTGACAAAAGCTATATCATCCTTGCCGGGGATATCGGCGGAACCAAGAGCAACCTGGCCATTTTCCGCGTCGTGGCGGATACCCTCACTCTGGAACGGAACCAGCGTTATCACAGTGCCTCCTACCCGGGCCTCAACGCCATCATCCGGGAGTTTATCCAGAACGAAAAACGCCCGCTGCTCGCCGCCTGCTTCGGCGTGCCGGGCCCGGTGAAAAACGGCCGCGCCCGGCCCACCAACATCACCTGGGGCGTGGATGCCGCCGAAATCGCCGCCGAGTTTTCCGTCACCTACGTGAGCCTGCTCAACGATCTCGCCGCCAACGCCTATGGCATTGCCGAACTGAAGGCCGCCGATTTTGCCATCGTCCAGAAGGGCGCGCCGGATGCGGAGGGAAACCGCTGCGTCGTCTCACCCGGCACCGGACTGGGCGAGGCAGGGTTGTTCTGGGATGGCAAGCGGCACCGGGTCTGGGCCTGCGAAGGCGGACACACCGATTTCGGTCCGCGCAATGAGCTGGAGGTCGCCCTCCTCGAATACCTCATCAAGCAGTACGGCCACGTGAGCAGCGAGCGTGTCGTCTCCGGCATGGGTTTGGAAAATATTTACAAATTTTTGCGCGACACCGACCGCGGCGTGGAATTGCCCGGCGTTGCTGCGGAAATGAAGGCCGGCGATCCCGGCCTCGTCATTTCCCGGCATGCCGACGCGGGAGACTGCCCGATGTGCGTGCAGACGATCGAGATCTTCCTCTCCTGTCTCGGGGCGGAAGCCGGCAACATGGCGCTCAAGGCCATGGCGACCGGCGGCGTTTACCTGGGCGGTGGCATCCCGGCCAAGATGCTGGCCCAGATCCGCAGCGTGGCCTTCACCCATGCGTTCAATGACAAAGGACGCCTGTCCGGTTTCATGGAAACGATGCCAGTGAAGGTGATCCTGAATGATCAGGCGGCTTTGCTCGGCGCGGCCCGTTACGCCTTGGACGGCACGAACGGGTAGTTGAGGAGAGGACCTGCGGCGGAGTTCCCGCCGGAAGTCGGGTCGGTATCGGGTACCGGAAACCGCTACTGAATCAACCGCTCGAGCGAAGGATCCGGCGCGGCGCCGAGTTCAGTAGCGCGGTTGTAATAATGTTTGGCTAGTTCGATGGACTGCGGCTGGGTCGTGGCATAGAGGACGGCCAGGTTGAAATGGGCATCCGGATAATCCTGGTTGATGTCGATGGCCCGCTTGAACTCCTTCTCCGCCCCCTCGCGCTGATCCTTCTGTCCCAGACAAACTCCGAGGTAATTGTGCGCAACGGAATCCTTGTCATTCAGGGCAATGGCTTTCTCCAAAGCGGCGATGGCTTCGGAGAATTTTCCCTGCCGGCTGTAGAGGATGCCGAGATTGGTGTAGGCGAAAGAGTCTTTGTCATTGATGGCAACAGCCTTCTTCAAGGCAACCTCGGCAGCGGAGAGTTTGCCGCTCTCGATCTGCACCGCGGCCAGATTGGAAAGCGCAAAGTAGTTTTCCGGGATTATCGCCACGATTTCCTGATAGACCTTCTCCGTGCCGGCATAGTCTCTCTGGTCAAAAAGCTTTTTGGCTTGCTGGACCAACTCGCGGACATCCTCGGGGAGAACTTCGGGATTCGGTGAAGGCTCGGAGGCAGCGGGCTTGGTTTCCTCTGCGCTTGGCTTGGTCACCGCCATGGCAACTTCGAGCGAACCGGGATTCGGCTCATTCAGCAGGGCCACAGGCTCTTTGAACAACGACCGTTCCTCGGCCGTGAGCTGGATGATGGGAGCGCCCAGCACCGCCAGTTGCTGGCTGATCACGGCGGACTTGATCTGCAACGCGGCGATCTCCTGTTCAAGCTGCTTTTTCGCCTCATCGCGCTGAGTTTGTTCCTTGATCTGGCGAAGGACGATGCCGCGAAGCAACTCGTTTTCGGTGTTGAGATTTTTTTCTTCCTTACTCGGTTCCGGGTTCAACTTAAACTGGGCCAGTTCGCCGGAAGCTTCATCGAGTTGCTTTTGCAAAGCCTTCAATTGGTCGTCTGACCGGCTCGTCTGGGCCTGGGCTTCGAGCAGCTTGTCGTTGACGCTATTCAAGTCGCTCTGCAGCGAGGCAATGAGCTTGTCGTTTTCCGGGTTCGCACCAGCACCCGAATCGGACAGGGATTTCTCTGTCTGCGCGAGTTTCTCTTCCACCACCCGCTTCTCCGCCGCAACTTTTTCAAATTCGTCCTTGCTGACGGAGGTTGCAGCCGAATCCTTCAGCGCGCTCTCGGCCTGGGCCAGCTTTTGCTCGACCGCCTTCTTCTCCTCCGAGATCTTTTCGACCTCGGCCTTGGTGGCGGAATTCTTCTCCGCGGTGGCCAGCTTGTCCGCGAGGGATTTGTTTTCGGCCGTCAGCTTTTCAAAGTCCTCTTGGCTGACGCTGTTTTTGGTGATCTGGGCCACCTCCGTCTTGAGCTTTTTGTTTTCGGCCGCCACACGCTCGATCTCGGCGGTGTTATCCTTGATCTTCTTCGCCTTGGAAACCGCGGTGTCGCGGGCGTCGGCAAGTTTGAGGCGTTCTTTAAGCAGATTTTCCCGGATGCTGTCGCTCGTCACAATGTACTTGGAGGCCTGATCCAGTTTGGTCAGCAACCGGGCATTCTCATCCTTGAGCACCTCGTTGTCGGCCTCGGCCTCGGTCAATTTCGTCAAAACGGCAACCACCTTTTTGTCGAACTGTTCCCGAATCGCTCCGAAGGAATCTCCGTCCTTACGGGTGTCCTCCAGGACCGCTGTCGCTTGGGCAAGCTGGGCTTTCAATTCGACCACGCTGACTTTCGTCTTGTCCACCTCGACGAGGGCACTCTGCAGATCGGCCGACTTCTTCAGGAGGCGTTCGGTCAATTTCTCATTCTCCGCCCGGGCCTCGGCCAACTGTTCCCGCAATTCGCGAAACTGACGCTCCACCACACTCGACCCTCCCCGCAATGCGGGCATTTCCTCCGGAGGGGCAAACGAGCTGGGCCGGGTGGCGCGTTTCGT
>JBMOHI010000216.1:0-4600 GCA_049317925.1 Terrimicrobiaceae bacterium | reverse complement strand
TCAACGACGACGGTCAGCGCGATGTGCCGGCCTGGCCCGCCGGGATCACCAGCCCCCGCAAGACGCTCTGACCCTGTATGAAGTCCCCTACCCTCGTCCTGATCTGCCTGGGCTTCGCCATCCGCTTCGCTCACGCGGCTGACCCCGCGCAGGTTGACCAAATCAGCCAACACGGGATCACTTGGAAGTTCGACAAAAAGCATCCCTCGGGACAGTTCGCCAATGGCGACTATTGGGTGGCCGGACCAGTGAATGTGGTCGGGATCACCACCGATCTGCACGCGCCGGGCTTTACGCCGAAGCCGGGAGAAGATGGTTCCATGGTAAATCCCGGCACCGACGCGAAACAGGGCTACGACAACCGGCTGAGTTCTTATGACGAAAGTCTGAACGCCGCGCTGCCGGGCGGCAAACCGGTCTCGCCCCAAAATCCCCTCGCGCTGCCGGTCAATTCCAGCCTTGTCTCCATGGTAAGCTGGCTCTTCCGTTCGCCCGAGGACGCCGAGCCAGGCGTGCCGAAATTCAACGACAACACCAAGGCCCCGCGGCCGGTCACACGCTCCGGAGCGATCTTGACCGTTCTCCCAGCGGCTCCACCGGAGGGAAGTTTCCGTCCTCCCTATTCCGGAACAGACAAGACCGTCAAATTCCGCCTCTCCGACCTCGACCGCTCGAAACTCAAAACTCTGCCCCCTGTGGCGGAAGCGCCCAGCCCGGCCGACCTCGCGGAAAAACTCCGCCGCCCCTGGATTGACCACGTGAATGAATTTCTCGGCGCCATGGTTCACCCGTCCGACAATATGCCCAACTACGGGCGAGATATGGCCCGGATCATCAACGATGCCATTCTGGCTCTGAACCTTGACTTCGCACAACTCCCGTCAGCGCCGGACAAGGATGATCTCCTCATTCCCGTGGTTCAACTCGGCATTGACCTCGCCGGCATCGCCGACAACGCGGGCGGCTGGCCCGCCAACGGCGGTCATCATCAGGGCCGCAAACTGCCCATTCTCTTTGCAGGGGCACTCCTGAACGACGATCACATGAAGAGCGCCGGAAAATGGGAGACGCGATTTCAGGACGACGAGCAAACCTTCATTGTCAGCCAGGCCGAAGTGGACATCACGCAAAGCGGCCGATGGAAGCCCGACCCGCGAGGCGGCACACCTGTGCCTTACGCGGCGGAGGACATCGGTTTGGCGGAGTGGGGTATCCGCCACACCAAAAATCCGGAAAACGACAATAAACTCTGGACGACTTCCTACCGCAGCATCAATAACGCCAACATCGTTGCCGTCGTCCTAAATGCCCGCATCATGGGTCTCGAAGAGGCCTGGAACCATCCTCCCCTCTTCGCCTACGCGGACCGCATCGTGAAAAACGAAAATCTGAACGAGGGCACAAACAGTCCGTCGCCATTCGTGATGGCGATGTGGGGGCAGCATCCGACGAAACCGTAGCCTTGGGGCTTGCCCGCCAAAGCCTTCTTCCCCGATCAGGTCTCGACAAAATCCCGCTCGCGAACCATCTCCGCAAACGGTCCGGGCGTGGCGGCGAGCGTCTCGTAATCACCATCCTGCACGAGCTGTCCGTTTTGCATCACCAGAATCCGTTCGCAATTGCGGATGGTGGCCAAACGATGCGCGATGATGATGGCGGTGCGGCCCGGCAGAATCTTTTGCAGGGTATCCTGGATGTTTCTTTCACTCACCGTATCAAGCGCACTCGTCGCCTCATCGAAGATGAAATACGATGGTCCCGCGAGCAGGGCGCGGGCGATGGCGAGCCGCTGACGCTGCCCGCCCGAAAGAGTTGCTCCGTCTTCGCCGATCAGGGTTTGGAGGCCATCAGAGAGCTGACGTACGAAGTCCGCCGCGTGCGCCAGTTCCAATGCGCCCCAGATCTCGGATTCCGCCGCGGAGGGTTTCAGCAACCGGACGTTTTCCATCACGCTGGCCCGGAAAAAATAGGGTTGCTGCGGCACGATCCCGAACAGCCGTCGCACGTCGCGACCGGAACAGCTTCTCAAATCCATGCCGCCGATGCTGACCGATCCGGCCTGGGGATCGTAAAGCCGGACGATCAGCTGCGAGAGCGTACTTTTGCCCGAACCCGATGCGCCGACCAGGGCCACGGTCTGCCCGTAAGGAATCGTTAGAGTAAGATCGTTGATCACGGGAGTTTCGGTATAGCGAAACGTCACGCCCTCCAGCCGGATGTCAGCATTCGCGGGCGGCACCAGGCGGACAGCCCGATCCGGCTCGGGCGTACTGCTCAAGGTATCCATCACCGCCGCCATTCGCTCGAGGCTGGCTTGGGCTCCGCCGCGCGCCTGGGAGATTTGAAAAAGAACACTCAGCGGCCAGGCCAGGGCCGTGTAGGCACTGAGATACGCGGCCAGCTCTCCGATCTGAACTGCTCCGTCAAGATACCGCCACGCCCCGACCACACAGAGCACGGCGAAACCGAGGTAGCCCACGCCCTCATAGCTCATCCAGAGTTCGTGCGACCGCACATCGCGCTGCACCATTTGTTGGCCGATCGCGTCAGCCTCGGTGCGGAACTGACCGATGATGTCCTCCTCAATCGCATACAACTGCACGTGACGGCTGCCCCGGATCAGATCCGCGACCTTTCCACTCACGTGACGTTCGCGTTCCTGGTAATCGTGACTCAGCGTCTTCACCCGGTTCCGGCTCAAGGCCATCACCCAGGTGGAGAACGCAATGGCCCCGAACATCACCGCCGTCAGAACCGGATCCCAGAACAGCACCACCACCAGGGTCGCAATCGCACTGAACGCGCAATGCGGACCCATCATGGTCAACTGCTGAAAATACGTCTGCACCTGGGTCAGCGGCGTGCCGAAGAGAAAACTGAACAGCTCGCCGCTCTGATGCCGGACATGAAAGCGCAGACAGAGGTAATTGATGTGCCGGAAAAAGGCCGACCGCACGTCGCACACCACTTTCTCGCGGATACGGGTGAACATGCGATAGCTCCAATGCCAGAGCAACATGCGCCAGACGATGGTTGTGACCAGGAAACCCGCCGCAAGGATCGCGGACCATCGGAGCTTGTCCGCCTTGTCCAACGCGGGATTCAGCAGGATGTCATCAATGAAATACTTCGGAGTGAGGGTCTGGATGCTGATGGCAATCCCGCTGAAGGCATTGAGGAAGACCGCCGCGACAAGCACTCTCCGGTGCGGCCGGAGAAATGGCCACAGGAAACGGCGGAGAGTAGAGGACGATGAGACCACTCAAGCAGTCAAAGACATCGTGACGGCGGAACGCAACGCTGATCTCCCTCCTAAGCCGGTTCCCGCCACGAATTCACGGCACCAAACGCGAAAACACTATCAACGGACGGAAAGCGCGACCGGACCACGATCCGGCACGGCCTGTACAAGAGCGTAGGGCTTGCCGCCGTTCTCGACGAACTTCGATTCCGCGACTTTGCCATCCTGGGTGGCGGAGACGGTTTTCCAACCATCCGGCAGACAGACTTTGACGGTGAGCGGATAATCGAAGGTCTTGTCATCCATCTTATCCTCCAGGGTGAAAGCAATTTTGGAAGCGGTGTTCTCCGTGACCTTCAACGTGGCGGTGTCGCGTTGCTGCGCGTAGAGCGAGATGTCCCCGAAACGGCCGATCCATAGTTTGTCCTTATTGTCCGCGACGAAATGAAAAAGCGGACGGTCCGGGTTCTTGTCCTTCACGCCGTGATAGATGTAGATGCCCCAACCGCGGAAGATCTTGTCATTGGGATCAAGCACCCGCTGGAAGTCGGCCCATTTCGCGTTGGGGTTATTGAAGGAATCTTCGTTGATGGCGCGCACGCCCAGATAGTCCACCTGGCTGGGAGCGACCAAGGTGCCGGTGACGCCCCGGGCTCCAGCATACAGTTTCGCCGCCTCGACCCGGTCGTTGAGCTTGGAATTCGGCCCGCCCGGATAAGCCAGAAACCGCACCCGGTGTCCGGGCAGGTTTTCTTCGATTAGCTTCTTCGACTCCGTGTATTCCCAAACGATATTCTCCCAACCCGGTTCGTCCACATGCAGATGGGTGTGGGTGTGGGACTGGACGTCATGACCCTTGGCCAGCACTTCCCTCCAAAGATCCCAGGTCCCGCCCACACCATTTCCTCCCACGTTTTTCGTGATGATGAACCAGGTGACAGGAAAACCGTACTTCTCGCTCATTTCCATCCACCACGGGACGTCCGGGGCAATGTTGTCATCCACCGTGAAACAAACCGGCGCGACCTTATCGTCCTTCCAGAGACAGATCTCCGCCTCGCCCGGATTGGAAGGCCAGGTGATGTCCGTGACCGGAAAACGCGCAGCAGGTTTCTCATCGCTCAGGTTCGGGAGTTGCTCGCTGGCCAAGGCCGGCCGGCCCACAATCAGAAAGGCAGCGCACAGGATGAAGGCATGGGAGGTTTTTGGTTTCATAATGGGATGATGGGGCAGGAGGTTAGTTGGTCTTTAACGGATAAAACTTCACCCAATCCACCAGATAGTCACCGTCCTGCTCCGGCGGACCCTTGAGCCACTTTTGCCGGGTCCAGGAATTGAGGAAAAACTCGTAGTCCGGGG
>JBMOHI010000215.1:0-4610 GCA_049317925.1 Terrimicrobiaceae bacterium | reverse complement strand
TCCGGAGCAGAAGGGCTGCGTGGCGGTGCTCAGCCACATGAGCAACTGGGAATTGCCGGGCCGCCTGGGCCGGCTTTTTCCCGGGCATCAGTTCGGGGCCATTTACCAGAAACTGGCCAACCCCCGCGTCAACCGGCACTTCAACGAAAGCCGCGCCCGTCAGGGTGTGCGTCTTTTCGACCGGCAGGAGGGATTCTGGAACGCGGTGTCATTTTTGGAATCGGGCGGCGTCCTCGGCGTGCTGGCCGACCAATTTGCCGGAGTCTCGGGAACATGGATGCCGTTTTTCGGACGGCTCACCTCCACCTCGACGCTGGCGGCGGCCCTGGCGCACCGGGTCGGCGTGGATCTTGTTCCCGTCGTCATCAACACGACGGGCCTCGCGCGCTGGCATGTCTCGATCGGAAGTCCCCTGGTCCGGGGGAGTTCGCCGGAAGCCGCCACGGCTGCGATCAACCGCGAATTGGAGAACCAAATCACGGCGTGTCCGGCCGACTGGCTTTGGTCGCACGACCGCTGGAAAACGCCGCGCTTTGGATTCCTCCTCAGCGCCAGCAACCGGCGGGTGTTTTTTCCGCCGGGATTCGACCGCGCCAAGTTGAAACCGTATCAGATTCTGGTTCGCTCGGTGGACGATCCGGTCGAGGCGAAGCTGACCATTGCTGCCGTGCGGGCGATCAAACTCGGACGACTCGATGCGCGCGTGACGGTCGTAGCCGCCGGCCCGCTGGCGGAAATGTGGAGAAGCGTTGCAGAAGTGGACGAGGTCCTCGTTTTCCCACCGGACGAGAATCCCTGGGTGGTGGCGAAGACTATCGCCCGGGCGGGCCGCTTTGATGTGGGAATTCTCCTTCCCGGCAATCCGCGGCCTGCGCTGGAAATGCTTTTGGCCGGAGTGCCATACAGGCTCGGGCCTCCCGGGCGGCTTCTCTTGAACTTCTGGCGGAATGCGCCGGGACTTTCCGATCCTGATCCTCGGGGTGCGGAACGCTACCGGCGCATTGCTGGAGCGGCCGGGGTGGCACTGGACGCAAACGGCTTCCCTTTCTGCCCGGCTTCGCCTACAGCGTTACCTGAGGCAGACCTCTTGTGAAAATCCACCCGACCGCACTCGTCTCACCCGGCGCGGAACTCGCCGAGGATGTCGAGATCCACGCTCATGCCATCATTGGTGATGGAGTCCGTCTCGGTCGCGGCTGCGTCGTGCAGTCCCGGGCGGTGATCGAGGGCCGAACGGAAATCGGGGACAGCAACTTCATCGGACACGGCGCGGTGCTCGGTGCGCCGCCGCAGGACCTGGCCTTTCAGGATCAAGCCAAAAGCGGCCTGCGCATCGGGTGGGGAAACACCTTCGGCGACTACGTCACCATCCATCGCGGCACGAAGGACGGCTCGCTGACCGTTGTCGGCGACGGGTGTCATCTCCTGGCCGGCTCGCATCTCGGACACAATGCCCGGATCGGCCAAAAGGTCGTCATCATGGACAATTGCCTAATCGGCGGTTACGTCGAGATCGGGGATGAGACCGTGCTCGAAGCCGGGTCGGTCTTTCACCAATTCGTGCGCATCGGTCCGCTGGTCCAGGCCCGCGGGGGCACAACTTTTGTGAAGGACATCCCGCCCTATGTGCTGGCTTTCGGAGAGAACCTGCTCTCTGGAGTCAACACCGCGGGCTTGGGCCGGGCGGGCTGGACACCCGCGGCCTGCGCGGAAATCAAAAAAGCCTTCCGGCTGGTTTACGCGAGCCGACTGAATGTTTCCCAGGCATTGGAGAAAGCGAAGGAATCCTCCTGGTCTCCGGCTGCCGGGGCGTTTTTTGAATTCATTGCCGCCTCGAAACGCGGCGTGTGCGGAGGTAAACGCCGGGTTAAATCAACCACCTGAGGACGCCTCGATCTCCGCGACCATTTCGTTGTTGAGCACGCTTTCGAGTTCGTTGAACGCCCGGTTGGCGGTAGAACCGTCAAAAACTCGATGGTCAAAGGCCAACTGAATCATAAGTTCTCCCGCCGAGCCCGGTGAACCGTAGTAGAGCGTCGAAGTGATGGGAGTCAGAAACTGGATGCACCGGCCGCGCATGGTCGCCACGGTGTTGACGGAGAATGTGCCGAAAACTGTCGCCTTCTGTTTTCCCCCCACGCACAGCCCATACCACCAGAGCAGCCTCCGCACTGGTCGCGGCAGCCTGGTGGTCCGGATGAGCCGGCGGTAGGAGCCAATCTCGCTGCAAGGGCTTTCCTTGAGCTGACGAAGCCTGGTTGCGATCTCACCCAGGGGAAGGTTCTCAGGAGCCTGCATTAAGCCCATAAAAACGGCTGGCTCGCCCTGAAAGTCGCGGTTGATCACGATGGCGGCAACACTGCAGGGATGTTCGTAGAGACGCGGGTAGGGGAAACCGAGGTAAGTCCGGCGCAATTCGGGAATGCGGGAGGAGACTATTCCAAAAGACTTCGTGATCAGCGAACACCAACCGGGAGGTCTCGGGACGCCCCGGCGTGCGTTCGCGATGGTCTTCACTCGCATGACTCCCTCCGCTGCGACGGTCGGCACCTTCTGACTGAATGCGGCCAGATCGCCGATCCAGCGCCGGGGCAGCGAGAGAGGAATGGTGTGGCCGGATGGTTTCTTCATGCTCAAGACCTCGCCTCGCGAGAGAACTCCCAATAAATGTCCAGTCTTGCCGTTTGAGAAGCGTTTTCGAGTATTCGCCTGTCTGATGAAAATCATAGACCGGCATATCGGTGTGAGCATTCTTCTCACCACGCTCCTCGGGGTCGCGGTGCTCAGCCTCGTGCTTGTGTTGGGCAACGTGGTCCGCGAGTTGCTGGATCTCATCATCAATCGGAACCTCGCGCTCTCCTCCGCGCTGTCCTTCGTGGTGCTGGCCCTGCCCTTCTCTCTACCCTTCACCATTCCGTGGGCGCTGCTGGCCGCCACGCTGCTGGTTTTTGGAAGAATGTCGGCCGATCACGAACTGGTCGCCCTGCAGGCGTGCGGGATCAGCATGGCCCGCTTTTGCGCCCCGGTTCTTCTTCTGGCTCTGGGCCTGACAGGCGTCTGTCTTTGGGTCAACGCCGAGGCCGCTCCCCACGCCGAACGGAAGATGTACACCGCCATCCAGGATTTCATTCAAAACGACCCCATGGCCGTGTTTGTTCCGGGCGAGGTGGTGGATTGGTTTCCCGGCCGGAAAATTTTCGTCGGCGGAAAAGACGACCAAGCGCTGACGGACATCATCATTTTTGAAACGGGCCCGGAAGACATTCCGACCCGGATGATCTTTGCCAAGAAGGGAACCCTCCACCGGGACCAGCGCAGCGGGGGGTTGCTGGTGCGATTGACTGAGGCGCGCTTTGAAGACCGCGATCCGTCGGACCCTTTGAACCTCGCCAAAATCCGGAAAGGACTTTCCTTCCAGGAGGGCACCTCCCTGCTCACAGTGGAGAATCGGATCTCCGAAATGGATCGGCGGAAAAGGGCCCTGTCCGCCCAGACCCTGCCGGAATTGTCCCGTCTCATCGCCGTGGGGCCGGAGGCTGACTTGCTCAAGACCAAAGTCGAGTATCACCGGCGGCTCTCCCTGGCCCTGGCCTGCCTGGTCTTCACGCTCGTTGGCGTTCCGCTTGGCGCCATCGCGCACCGCAAGGAAACATCGGTGGGGTTTGCCATCAGCCTCGTGGTAGGCTTCGCGTATTTCCTTTTCATTATCATGGCCCGGACGTTCGAAAACACGCCGCAGGCCCACCCCGTCTTTCTCATTTGGCTGCCCAACATCCTGTTTGGTTTGCTCGGCGCCTTCCTCTTCCTCAAGCTGAGCCGGCGTTGATACCTATGGCGAGTTTTCCCTGTGACCTTCGGCTTCCCCGCAGTTTTTTGGGGATCTGGACATTGTTCTTCATCGCGAAAATCGTTGCCGCATTTTTTATCCCGCCGGTTGACGACGAGGCCTACTACTGGGTCTGGGGGCGGAATGCGGCCCTGGGGTATTTCGATCACCCGGGAATGGTCGGCTGGATGAACATCCTCGGGCTGACACCCGGATTCTTTCGAATTCCCTTTATCGTCGCAAATCAACTTAGCGTCCTCATCCTGGCTGGTGCCGGACGGGAGCACTTCGGTTTCAACGAGAGAAAACTTCTATTGGTTCTGTTCCTGTTCAATTTGATCCCGGTGACGGGAGTCGGCACCTGGCTGGGCCTTCCGGACTCGCCGTTGATTCTGTTTTGGATTCTGAGTATTCATTTTTCCCTGAGACTCTTATCAAATCCCGCCGACATGCTTTCCGCGGCCATGCTGGGGTTATCTCTGGGCCTGGGCTTTTGCTCCAAGTATCACATTGTTCTGGCTCCCCTTACGCTGGTGCTCTTTTGCCTGTTCAGCCATCGGGCGTTTTTTGAAAATGGAAAAGCCATCTTGATCATTCTCGTCTTCGGTCTGGCCGCATCATTCCCGACGCTGTTTTGGAACCAACAAAGCGCGTGGATTTCCTTTCAATACCAACTCCGGCACGGTCTTGAAACCAAGGCTTTCAACCTGCCTCGTGTGCTTGCCTATGTGGGAGGGCAGATCCTGATCATGAGTCCGTTCCTGATTCTGGCCGCGGGGCGTTT
>JBMOHI010000214.1:0-4682 GCA_049317925.1 Terrimicrobiaceae bacterium | reverse complement strand
CGCAGGCCCTGAATCTCAAATTCCCGGCCGATCAAGGCGTTCAGGTCGGTGTTTCGCGTGATGATGTTGCGGCGGAAGACGGACGGCGGTTTGTCGGTGACTCCGAATCGCGCGCAGAGGTCTTCATAGACTTCCATGGCGAAAAAGGTGACCTGCCCTTTGTAGTCATCCTTGTAATCGAGGAAGCGGTCGCCCGCGATGCCGCGTCCTTCCAAACATTCGATGCGCGGCACCTCGATCATGGGAAACTCACCCGCAGGCTGTTCGTGCCGGCCGAAAAAATTGTGTCCGGCGGAAATGTAGAGGCGGCAAATTTCCACGGTGCGGAGGGAATTCGTTCAGGAAGCGAAGAACGGGTTGGCCGCCTTTTGCTCACCCACGGTGGTGAGCGGACCGTGGCCGGGGCAGATAATGGTTTCGTCGGGAAGGGTCAGGATCTGCTCGCGGTTGTTGCGCAGGGCGTCGTCGTAGGAAACCATGCCTCCGCCCATCGAGCCGGCGAAAATCGAGTCGCCCACAATGGCAACAGGCCGGGCCAGTCCGCGAACGAAATAGGTCACGCCGCCGGCAGAATGCCCGCTGGTGAGGCGGGTTTCCACTGTGAGTTGACCGATGGCAAAAGCTTTTCCCGGCGAGAAGGACTCCGCCCCGTCGAGCGGTTCCTTTTCGCACACGTAGGCCCGGGCCTTGGTTTTTTCTTTCAAGCGGTCCAGGTCGAGAATGTGGTCGCCGTGCGTATGAGTGAGGAGGATCTGGGTCACCCTCAGGTCGTGCTGCGCCGCGATGTCGAGCATCGGCTGACCATCAGCCCCGGTGTCGAAGAACGCCGCCTCGCGCGTGACAGGATCCCAGACCACAAAGGAATTCACCGTCATGTCTTCGAAAACGGTGTTAAGGTGAGCGAGGCCGTCAATCTCCGGCACACTGGCAGGAAGATAGCGGCCTTCGGCCAGGGCCAGCAGGGCGGCGGGACTGACGCCCAGAGCGACGGCCACCTTGCGCAAAGCCGCCGCGTTGACAGCACCGGATTTGAGTTCCTGAACCTCCTCAACGGTGATCTGTGCGGCGGACGCCAGAGCGTCGTCGTCAATCCGGAGCCCGCGCTGCGCCTTGCCAATAATGTCAGTGAACGTGTCTTCGATGGGAATGAACATGGATCGACTATTGCCAAGCGGCGCGGCATTTCCAACCCCAACTTTCCTTGAAATGGGCGATTGAGCGGGATAAGATTTCGACAGATGGCGGACGGCCGCTCCCGGCTCGCAAGAACCGGGAGAGGAAAGTCCGGACACCACAAGGCGGCATGCCCCTCGAAAGCGGGGAAGCAAGGGGCGAAAGTTCTTTGCGATGGAAAGTGTCACAGAAAACAAACCGCCATGGTTTGGTTGCCCGAGCTCTGCGAAGGCAAAACCCCCTCCGGGGGTGCCCAACCTATGGTAAGGGTGAAAAGGCGGGGTAAGAGCCCACCGGCCCGAGAGTAATCAAAGGCGCACGACAAACCCCATGCGGTGCAAGACAGAACAGGAGGAACGGGCCGCCTGCCCTGACCCGCGCAAGCGGGTCCCACTCCGGGTAATAGTCGCATCCGCCGCAAGGCGGGTGTTCCGAACGCAAGAACGGGACAAGACAAATGGCCGTCAATCCGGGCGCGGAAGCGCACGGAAAACAAAATCCGGCTTACAGCCATCGAAACAAACGGGGGCGGTTTCCGAAAGGGAGCCGTCCCCGTCCATTTTGCAAAGAAGATGGCTTGCGCCCGGCGCTGTCCGTTAGCATCCGGACCATCAAGCCCTGATCGAAACCCCTGGATGCTGCCCCCGTGACTTTCTGCTGCCGCTTTTTCCATCTTGTCCTTTTCCTTGCCGCGCTGTCATCGGCCGTCGCGGCCGTGGTGCGGGTGGAGGTGCTTGAGCGTTCGGTCCTGAGCGAAACGGATTACGAGCAAATCATCGGCCGGCTGCATTTCGAGATCGACCCGAAGTTGCCCGGCAATGCGATCATCGCGGATGTCGGTCTGGCTCCGCGGAACGCCAAGGGTCGGGTGGAGTTTTCCTCGGACCTGCTGATTCTGAAGCCGAAAGAAGCGTTGCACGGGAAGGGCGCGACTTGGGTGGAAATTCCGAATCGCGGAGGCAAGTCGGGCGCAACCGACTGGATCATGAGGAACGGGTTCACGTTGGTGAGTGTTGGCTGGCAGTTTGATGTGCCATCCGGGCCAGACAAGCTGGGCAGCGAAATCCCGGCGGCGCGAAACACCGATGGAACCCCGATTCGTGGCGTGGTGAGAGCCGCCTTCACGCCGGACAACGCAGCCGCGGAGCATACCGTAGGAGACTTGACCGCTTACCCCCCGGTCGACCTCAACGGGCCGGACAGCAGGCTGGTCGTCAGAACGCGCGCCGCGCTACCGGGCGGCAGCGAAGTGCCGCGAAGCAGTTGGAGCATGGACGGCAACCGCCTTCGTCTCAAAGGGGGATTTGATCCAGGGAAAACCTATGAGTTGTCCTATCTCGCGGAAGCACCTCCGGTCGGCGGCCTTGGATTTGCGGCGGTTCGGGACGCGGTCACGTGGCTTAGGCATTCCCCAGACTCGCTGGCCCCGAACCGGCATGTGTATGCCTCCGGCGTTTCGCAATGCGGCCGCTTCCTGCGCGACTTTCTGTATCTGGGCTTCAACACGGACGAGCAAAACCGGCAAGTGTTCGACGGGGTGATCGCGCAGGTCGCCGGAGCGGGACGGTTGGCCCTGAACCAACGCTGGGCGACGCCCATGAGCCTAGCGATTGATTCTGCCGTCTCCTACCCCTTTGCCGATACCGCACAGAAAGACCCGGTCAGCGGCCACGAAGAGGGTCTCCTGGTCAATCCGCGGGTGCGGCACCTACCCAAGGTGTTCTACCTGAATTCATCGACGGAGTATTGGGGAGCAAGCCGCGTGGCGGCGCTTACTCACACGAACCCGGAGGGAACCCGTGACGTCGGATTTCCGCCGAACGTGCGCGCCTACTTCTTCGCCGCCACGTCCCACGGCCCGGCTCCCTTCCCGCCGACAGCGCTGGTCGAAGGGTCGCCGCTGGCGAATCCCGTCAGCGCGGGTGCCTCGATTCTCGCTCTGCGCATGGCGATGCACCGCTGGGTTGCAGAGGGAGAGGAACCACCTGCGAGCGTGTATCCGCGGCTCAATGACGGCACGCTCACGACAGTCGGCAACGTGCGCTTTCCTGCGGTTCCGGGCCTGAACGGGCCGGGTGGCATGAAGGCGGGCGTTCGCGTGCGCAACCCGCAATGGCCCGATGGCGCGGGAGAAGGCGCGGAGTTACAGCTGCTGGTGCCGCAAGTGGAGGAGGACGGCAACGATCTCGGCGGCATCCGCGTGCCGGACAGTGCCGTGCCGCTGGGAACATCCACCGGCTGGGTGTTCCGTCCTGCAAGCCTCGGGTCGCCCCATGAATTGGTGGCGCTGCGCGGAGCATGGGTGCCATTCGCCACAACAAAAGCGCAGCGAGAGAAAACAAACGATCCCCGACTTTCGATCGAGGAACGGTATGCGTCCAAAGAAGAATACCTGGCCAAAGTGAAGGCTGCGGCGGAAAATCTCATCGTCCAACGGCTCCTGTCCGAATCCGATATCGAACCGCAGGTCAAACAGGCGGCGGCGCGCTGGGATTGGGTGATGTCTCAATCCTCTCCATCAACGTCCACCATTCGCAATCATGCTGGTGTGGACAAACGGTTTCGGCGGAAGCCACGTCGCACACGCACCAAGGATCAGGAAAGCGGCGAGCACCAAGAGTGAACTTCGGTGCATAAGTTGATGAGTTCGGCCAAGCGCCATTTTCCTCACGCCATTTTCTGATAGGTCGCGAGGGCGAGCAGCGGAAAGTGCTGCCGGTACATGTCGTACTTGAGATAGAAAACGCAGGGAAATCCGGTGCCGGTCGTGTAGTCCTCGGTCCACGAACCGTCTTTGTTCTGTGTGCGGATGAGATATTCGATACCGTGCCGGATCGAATCCAACTTTGGATCGCCGCAGGCGCAGAGGCCCATGACAGCCCAGGCAGTTTGGCTGGCCGTGCTGGGTCCGCGGCCCTTAAGGGTGGGAAAATTATAGGATTCGCAGGTTTCGCCCCAGCCCCCGTCTTCGTTCTGGCAACTCTCAAGCCAGTCGCGCCCGCGACGGATCCATTCCTGGTCCATGTTCTCGCCGATGGCGCCCAGTCCGCGCAGGATCTGCCAGGTGCCGTAGATGTAGTTAACGCCCCAGCGTCCATACCAGGACCCATCAGACTCCTGGGTGCGGCGGATCATCGCGACGGCCCGGCGGACGACCGGGCTCTGGCGGTCGTACCCGATGTAACCGAGAAGTTCCAACACCCGGCCGGTGAGGTCCGAGCAGGTCGGGTCGAGAATGGCGTTGTGGTCGGCGAAAGGAACGTGTTCCAGCCACGGCGCGGTCACGCCCTTGTCGAAGGCGGCCCAACCGCCGTCTTCATCTTGAAAAGCGAGCAGCCACTTCAGGGCGCGGTCGAACTGGGTTTTGCGGCCGTAGGCATCCTTCGCCTCAACGTGACGCAGCGCCATCAGCACCATCATGGTATCGTCCGTATCGGGATAATACTTGTTCTCGTGCTCGAAGGCCCAGCCGCTGGGCTCGACCCCGGAAACGTGCGCGGCCCAATCGG
>JBMOHI010000213.1:0-4705 GCA_049317925.1 Terrimicrobiaceae bacterium | reverse complement strand
ATCACGCGGAAGTTCCCTTTCGGCTGCTGGAAGAGGTTCCCGCGCTTTCCTGCCAACCAGCAGACGGCAGCGACACCGAAAACCTCATCGTTCAGGGCGACAATCTTGAAGCGCTCAAGGCGCTGCTCCCGCGTTACGCCGGGCAGGTGAAGTGCATCTACATCGACCCACCCTACAACACCGGCAACGAGGGCTGGGTTTACAACGACGCCGTCAACAGCCCGGAAATCCGCCAATGGCTGGGAAAGGTCGTCGGCAAGGAAGCCGAGGACCTCAGCCGCCATGACAAATGGCTCTGCATGATGTATCCGCGCCTCGCGCTGCTCCGTCAATTCCTGCGCGAGGATGGGGCGATCTTTATTTCCATCGATGATAACGAGGTCGCGGCACTTCGGCTGCTGATGGATGAGGTTTTTGGGGGCCAGAATTTCGTTTCAACGATTTGCTGGCAGAAAATTTTTACGGTCAAAAACAGCGGAAGATATCTTTCGGAAATGCATGATTTCGTCGTGGTCTATGCCGCAAAAAAGGATTCATGGGTGCCGAATTTATCGGCACGAACTGAATCTGCAGATTCCAACTATGCCAACGTCGACGATGATACCCGAGGCGTCTGGACATCCAACGCGCTCCAATCACGGAATTTCTACAGCAAAGGAACATATTCCATTAGGTGCCCGGGTGGTCGATTTATCGAGGGGCCCCCATCTGGCACATACTGGCGAATGGAAGAGTCCAAACTTTGGGCTCTGGACTCGGATAAACGTGTGTGGTGGGGGAAATCGGGAAACAACAGCCCACGAATCAAAAAATTTCTAAGCGAAGCCAAGCAGGGAATGGTTCCCACGACTTGGTGGACACATGAGTTCGCAGGAACAAATTCCGGTGCTAAAACAGAATTGAGATCAATCCTCGGGGATTTAACTTCCTTCATGACTCCAAAGCCGAAGGAACTTATTCAGCGTATTTTGGAAATTGCGACCAAACCAGGTGATTTGATTTTAGATACCTTTGCTGGGAGTGGAACCACCGCACATGCCGTATTGGCATCAAACAGCGTTAGTGCTGAGCGCAGGTTCATTCTTTGCGAGATCGACGAAAAGATCGCGAGCGACATCACCGCCGAGCGGGTGCGCCGGGTGGCGCAGGGTTACACGAAGGCAAAAGGTGAAAAGGTCGAAGGCCTCGGCGGCGGTTTCCAGTTCGTGAAACTCGGCAAGACGCTCTTCGACGAGACCGGTGCGATCCGCGCGGACGTGAAGTTTGCGGAGCTGGCGGAGTTTGTTTTTTTCCGCGAGACGGGGCGGCCACTGCGGAGGCTGGCACAAGGGCGGAAGCGCACTGCGCTCCTCGGTAGGCACGAGGGACGCGGGATTTATCTTCTTTTCAACGGCATCCTCGGCGACCGCTCGGTGGCTGGCGGCAACGTGCTCACCGGCCCGATTCTGGCAGAGCTCCCACCGCATGCGGGGCCGAAGGTCATTTACGCCGCGGCCTGCCGCATGGGCCGGGCGCGGCTTGAAGCGGAGCAAATCCTTTTCAAACAGACCCCCTACGACCTTCAGATTGCATGAAACCGAAGAAGCCCATCGAGTCTCTCATTCTCAATCTGCGCGGGCAGAAAGTGATCCTCGACGCCGACCTCGCCGAACTTTACGGAGTGCCGACCAAGCGCCTGAATGAGCAGGTGAAGCGGAACGCCGATCGCTTTCCCGAGGATTTCATGTTTCCGCTTACCGCCCGCGAAGCCGCCGACTTGAAGTCGCATTTTGCGACTTCAAGTTCACAAGGTGCTGAAGGCAAGAAGAGTGTGGCGAACCGGTCGCAAATTGCGACCAGTTCCCATGGCGGCAGAAGGAAGTTGCCCAATGCCTTTACGGAACATGGCGCGATCATGGCGGCGACAATTTTGAGCAGCCCGGAGGCCGTGACGATGAGCGTGTATGTCGTGCGTGCGTTCATCCAGATGCGGGAGCAGATCGCCGCGAATGCGGAAGTGCTCAAGCGGCTGGCGGAGATCGACAAATCCCTACTCAAGCATGACAAGGCGCTCCAGGTGATCTGGGCACAGCTCCAGCCGCTGCTCCTGCCGCCCCCCGCACCGAAAAAGCCGCGCATCGGCTTTCACCCGGAATGAAGCCGCTCACCCCCAAAGCCTACCAAACCGCCCTGCTCGCGAGCGTGGAAAAATATTTCCGCGCCTGCCGCGAGTGGAACGATGCGAAGAAGGCCTTTCACAACACGATGCTCGACCTCTGGGGTGAGCCGGGCGGCTATCGGCCAATCGCGGGTTTCGAGGAAGGCATGCCCTATTTCTGCCTGCGCGTGCCGACAGGCGGCGGCAAGACCAGACTCGCCGCCCGTTGTGTGCCGCTGGTGAATCGTTTCCTCCTGCAAAGCGATCATAGCGTGATCCTCTGGCTGGTGCCGTCAAATGCTATTCGCGAGCAAACGCTCAAGGCCCTGCGCGACCGCGAGCATCCCTACCACGCCGACCTTCTGGAAGCGGGGCCGATCACCGTGCTCGATCTCGACGAGGCCAGGTCGCTCACCCGCCCAACACTCGACACTTCAACCGTAGTGATCGTGGCGACAGCGCAATCCTTCCGCCAGCAGGACATGGAGAAGCTCAAGGTGTATGAGAGCAGCGGAGCGCTGCAGCATCACTTCGACGGCATCACGCCCGAGCAACGCGGGAATCTTCTGCCCGGACCGGAAGGCACAACGCCCTATTCCTTCGCCAATGTGCTGCGGCTGCGGCGGCCATTCATCGTGGTGGACGAGGCGCACAATGCGCGCACGGAATTGCAATTCGAGACGCTGGCGCGGTTCCGCCCGGCGGGCATTCTCGAACTCACGGCCACGCCAGATACGAAAAATACGCCCAGCAATGTTCTGCACAGCATCTCGGCAGCGGAACTCAAGATCGAGTCCATGATTAAACTCCCGATCCTGTTGGAGACCGAGAGCGACTGGCAAAAGGTGATCGCCTACGCGCTCGACAAGCGCGATCAACTCCAGACTCTGGCAGATCGGGAACGCCTGGACGGAGCGCCTTACCTCCGCCCTTTGGTCCTCATCCAGTCGCAACCCCGCAGCAAGGAACACGACACCTTGCACGCGGAGGTGCTCAAGGAGGAACTCATTCGCAACCACGGCATCCCCGAAGAAGAAATCGCGGTGGCCACGGGCGAGACGCGCGGACTGGAGGATGTGGACCTTTTTGCAGAGTCCTGCCCCATTAAATACATCATCACCCAGCAGGCGCTGGCTGAGGGATGGGATTGCTCCTTTGCCTATGTGCTGGCAAGCGTGGCGGACCTGCGCAGCGAGACCCGCGTGGAGCAATTGCTCGGCCGCATCCTAAGGCAACCCGAGGCAACTCAACGAAAGACTCCGGAACTGAATCGCTCGTATGCCTACGTGGCTTCGAAGGATTTCGGCGCAACGGCTGCCGCGCTGCGCGACCGGCTGGTGGAAGGGGCCGGCTTCGACAAGGCGGATGCCTGGCAGTACATCGCCGCAGCCAATGAAGAGCAGTCCAAGCTCGATCTCACACGAGGCCGCCGCATCGAACTGCGCCCCGTCGTCGTGCCGCTCACCGAGAAACCCAACCTCTCCAAGCTCGATGCTGGTCTAAAAAAGAAAGTCGAGTGGAACGAGAAGGCAAAAACGCTCACCATCTTACGTCCCATCACGCCGGAGGAAGACACCGCGATCAAGCAGACGGTTGTTTGGGAGGAATCCCAAAAGGCTCTGGTGGAAGGGGCGGAGAAAAGCCGCACCGAAGCGGTGGAGATTTTCCGCACACCGAGCGAGCTTGGACGCGATTTCCGCATTCCCCAGCTTGCCGTGTGTGTGCATGGCGAATTGCAGCTTTTCGACGATCCGGAGGTGCTCGACTATCCGTGGGACCTTCCCAGCTATGCCGCGGTGCCAACCGATGAAGAACGGGGTTTGCTCCGCACGACCGATCGATTGGCCGAAGGCGGTGTGATCGATATCGTAGAGGGAAAGGTCAACGTGAAGTTCCTGCCGGAACTGGAACGTGATCTCAACCTGAGCTACATTCCCGAACATTGGACAGAGGCGAAACTTGCCGCCTGGCTTTGCAAAAATGTTCGGGAAACCTACATCACCCAACAAAGCTTGATTGTTTTTGTCAGCGGATTTCTGGCCGGCGTGGTCAAGGCATCCGATCTTGCCCGCGCAAATCGCCAGAAATTTCTCCTGCGTTCGATTCTCGAACACAAAATCAGCGGATTGCGGAAGCAGGCCGTCGGCAAAGCGTATCAGGATTTTCTCTTCGCACCTGGGGCCGCCGAACGCGTAAAGGTCGGCGGGGATTTCCAATTTGAATTCCACCCGGATGGCTATGCGCCAAGCCGGGATTACCCGCTTGCGACGGATTTTGAAAAGCACTACTACCCCCGCGTTGGGGATTTCGACAGCGAAGAGGAAAAGGAATGTGCTTACTGGCTCGACCGCGCAGCACAGTCGGGCCGCATTGACTTCTGGGTGCGAAATCTCGTTCGAAAGCCATCGTGCTCGTTTTTCCTACCGGGACCGACAAACCACTTTTATCCCGATTTCCTATGCAGGCTTCCAGATGGCAGGACTTTGGTAGTTGAATACAAAGGCGCAGACCGGTGGAAGGAAGCAGAGTCAGATCGGAAAGTGGGCGAGCTCTGGGCGGAACTCAGCG